>NZ_JASJFB010000312.1:0-6669 GCF_030065455.1 Microcystis sp. M53602_WE12
ACCCCAAGTCAGTAGAAAGGAGATAGAAGCGATGTTTAGTTTAAGTGATTTAAAACAAACTAAAGTGTATCAGGAAGCTTTAGAAGAAGGTAGAGAGGAGGGCCGACAAGAAGGTGAATTAGCAGCAAAATTAGCCTCTATTCCTCGTTTATTGGCATTAGGATTAAACTTTGAACAGATAGCACAGGCTTTAGAATTAGATATCGAACAGGTTAGACAAGCAACTCAAAGGGAATAGGAAAGGTTCAAAGCGATCGCACTAAGGTTAGATAGCGTATCATGCTAAACGACTTTTGTACTATAGCAGAGAGACTAGCTGTGTCATCATTAGACATCTCCGAAAACGTAGGGACAATTCATGAATTTTACTCCAAAAATGGGCTCTTCGGTTGGTGTTATGCAATAGACGGGGGTTATAAGGGATGTAACCCTTATATAGAAAGGCATTTAGCGATTTTTGTCAATTGTTTTTTATCTAGAGCGAACTAATCAATTAAGTCTCTTACCAGATAAGGATTTAGTCGATTTATGCCCCCCTATCGAACCATACCAAGTAACGAAGAACCCAAAAATGTAGGGACAATTCATGAATTGTCCCTACCAAGGGTTTCAGATTACGCATATTTAATTTTCGGAAATATCTATTCTCTATCATCTGGGATTATTGGCATATCTGTAATGATTTGATGGCAGGGAAAACAATTAATTCCACGGATTAGAGAAGAATTCCCTAATCTCAAACAACAGCAAGAACTTTTAGAATTGATAGAGACAATCTTGGTTTATAAGTTACCCCAAGTCAGTAGAAAGGAGATAGAAGCGATGTTTAGTTTAAGTGATTTAAAACAAAC
This sequence comes from Microcystis sp. M53602_WE12, assembly GCF_030065455.1. NCBI lineage: Bacteria > Bacillati > Cyanobacteriota > Cyanophyceae > Chroococcales > Microcystaceae > Microcystis > Microcystis sp. M53602_WE12. The sequence goes on from NZ_JASJFB010000312.1 coordinate 852, forward strand.
TAAAGTGTATCAGGAAGCTTTAGAGGAAGGTAGAGAGGAGGGCCGACAAGAAGGCGAATTAGCAGCAAAATTAGCCTCTATTCCTCGTTTATTGGCATTAGGATTAAACTTTGAACAGATAGCACAAGCTTTAGAATTAGATATCGAACAGGTTAGACAAGCAACTCAAAGGGAATAGGAAAGGTTCAAACTTTGACAAATTGATACAATTGCTGGTGGCTATCTTTTGCCGGTAGCCATCAAGTAAAAATCGGCAACCCCGAAAATCTCTCAAGTCTTCTGTAGCTAAAGAGAAATCAAAAGTACAAACCCAATAAGACAAAATTATTCCTAATCTGCCTTCTTCTAATTCGCTGACTGCCACTATTTGATTATCAGTATTTCTTAAAACAATTGTCCCATTTTTGTATATATCCGTAAATCCGCCAGTTGCTATACACGGACTACCGACTTGCCATTGATTATTAATTGGCATTAAGTAGGGAGGCACAATTATTTGTAGGATGGGTTAGCGGTAGCGTAACATAATCGGGCGTTGGGTTTCATGCTTCAACCCAACCTACGTTCTTGCCATTGATTATTAATTGGCATTACTTGTTTAAATATTGTCATAGATCCAGTGAGAGTATTAACTGGACTAGCTATTACTGCTTACTGCATGGCAACCAACAAAAATGTGGACAAAGCTTTAATCATATACAACTTCAAAACTAATACAAATATTCCACAACGCCTTATTGTATTTTTACTGAAAATTTTTTATAACATTTTTAAATTATGTACGTTATAACTATTAAGATTATTAAACCAATCTTAGTATTTGAGTATTAATTACTTACTTTTTTGTTGGTGCTATAATATTTTTAACTTTATTTAAATAAAAGTCATGCAAAAAATACAAGTGATTCCAAGAAAAGGTAGTTCCAATTAATCTTAACCCCTAATAGGGATTGAAACTTGGAGGCAAAAATCAGCGATACTGATATTGAGATCACGATGGTGAATCCAGAAGAGATAAAGGAGAGAGAAAATGGCTAACGAAACCGTCACTGATTCCCTAGAAGCAGTTCTGACAAGGATTGAGGGGAAAATCGACTCTCTGGAAAAACGGATCGATGAGAGATTTGATCAGGTAGATAAGAGATTTGATAAGATAGAAGAACGGTTGACAAAAGTGAGATGTAGCCAAAGACTCTCTGGGAAATGCAGTTAAATAATTGGATGGCGACCTAAAAATATGAGTGAATTAACTATTCGTCCAGCTAAAATTAGTGGTGTCATCCCAGATTCGATCGCCGCCGAGGTGGGTTTTGAAATCGGGGATGCGCTCCTCTCTATCAATGGTAATCGTCCCCGGGACTTAATCGATTATCAATTTTTATGTGCCGATGAATTTTTAACCCTAGAAGTGCTTGATAGTCAGGGCAAAACTCACCGGATAGAAATCGAAAAAGATTATCATGAAGACTTAGGTTTAGAGTTTGAAACTGCCCTTTTTGATGGCTTAATTCAGTGTAATAATAAATGTCCTTTTTGCTTTATCGACCAACAACCAGAGGGCAAAAGAGAAACTTTATACTATAAAGATGATGACTATCGCTTAAGTTTTCTCTATGGCAGTTATTTAACCTTAACTAATCTCACCTCAAAAGAATGGCAGCGGATCGAAAAGATGCGAATCTCACCGCTTTTTGTGTCCGTTCATGCCACGGAACCCGATCTGAGAATTCGTCTCTTAAAAAATCCCCGCGCCGGTCAAATTTTAGATCATTTAAAATGGCTACAAGCCAGACAATTACAAATTCATGCCCAAGTGGTAGTTTGTCCCAATATTAATGATGGAATTCATCTCGAAAGAACCCTGTTAGATCTGGTTTCTTTTCATCGGGGAGATATTCCCTGTGTGGAGTCGATTGCCGTAGTTCCCGTGGGATTAACCCGCTTTCGTCCCCAAGAAGATGAATTAATTCCCGTTAGCCAAGAAAAAGCGCGAGAAGTGATCGAACAAGTCCAAACTTTACAGAAACAATTTTGTCAAGAATTGGGCAGTAATGTGGTATGGTTAGCCGATGAATGGTTTTTAATTGCCCGAGTCGATTTACCACCTCAATCTCACTACGAAGACTATCCCCAAATCGGTAACGGAGTTGGCTCGATTCGTCAATTTATTAGGGAGTTTCAGAAGACAGCCAAGAAGTTATTACCTGCTCAAATTACTCCCTCTAGACGGTTGGTATGGGTGGTGGGAAATGCGGTAGAACAAGCTTTTCAACCCCTAGTTAAACAGTTAAATAAGGTGCAGGGTTTAACCGTGGAATTAGTGGCTTTAAATAGTGATTATTGGGGACAGGAAATCACGGTTACGGGTTTATTAACCGGGCAAGATATTCTCAAAGGATTACAAGGTAAAAATCTTGGGGATGGGGTTTTATTACCCTCCCTAATGCTCAAGCATGGGGAAGCGGTATTTTTAGATGATTTCACCCTAGAAACTGTTATTAATCAGTTAGGAGTCCCTATTTATCCAGTCCTGGGAGTGGAGGAATTAATTAAAACTTGTCTCACTCTCAATCCCTTGAACAAATCCTAATCTTGAGAATAGACAATTATCAGTAATCGGTGATCAGATTTGAGTTTTTAGTGAGCGGTATTAAGTAGAAAATTGCCGTTTTCTTGGCACTGATTACTGATTACTGATTACTGTCTTAGCCTAGCTCCGCATTGCCTGTCCCTTGAAACATCAGCCAAGAGAGGAAAAAATTAGCCACAAAAATCGCTAACAAAGAAGTTACCACAGCCGTGGTAGTAGATTGACCAACTCCTTTAGCACCGCCGGTGGTGGTTAAACCCCAACTGCAACCGATAATAGCAATTAAAACCCCAAAAATTAGGGACTTTAACATAGAACTAATTAAATCCCATGTTTCCAGAAAATTTTGGGCTGATTGTAAGAATAGGGAATAGGAAATACCGTAAAGACTATCGGAAATAAATAAACCACCGAGTAATCCCGTGACTAAAGAGATAATAGTGAGCAGCGGTAACATTAAACTACAGGCAATCACCCGGGGAATGACCAAATAATCGATCGGATCGGTTTTTAAAATATATAAAGCGTCAATTTGTTCTGTTACTCGCATTGTACCAATTTCGGCGGCAAAAGCCGAGCCAACTCTCCCCGCCACCACCACCGCGGTTAAAACCGGGGCTAATTCTCTTGTTAAAGCCAAGGAAAGGACTCCCCCAACAAAACTACCCGCCCCAAAAAAAATAAATTCTCTGGCTACCTGAATAGTGAAAACCATACCCACAAAAGCAGCAGTAATTAGGGCAATTGTCAAGGATTCTGGCCCCACAATACTCATTTGTTCCAGAGTATTACGCCGGTGGATTTTGCCATTAAGAATATGTAAAAAAGTTTGTCCCGCTAACAAACCGGCAGCCCCCAAACGCTGAAACCATAAACTTAAACCACCGGCAGCATCACTTTTTCTTGGCATTTGTCGAGGGACTATCGCTAAAATCTAACTTATTATAGGCGAGAATTCCCTCTGATTATCCCTCGATTGTTGGGACTTGCTTTGATGCCACTCGATCGAGGGATAACAAACCATGGTTTTGTGCTGCTGGCAGGGGATAATAGAATTATCTAGTAGCCGTCAGCTATCAACCCTGATTCTTTATCCATGCCAGATTTAGCGAAAATTATCCTGAGAAACCATAAAATTGATGCTGTTAAACGATTCCATCCTTGGATATTTTCTGGGGCGATTAAAGAGATGGAGGGAGAAGTCAAAGAGGGTGCTATCGTTGAGGTTTATAGCGATCGAGGCGAATATCTAGCCACTGGACTGTATAATCCTAGCAATATTGCCGTTAAAATTCTTTCTTTCCAAAAAGTCAGCGATATTGCTCAATTATTTCTCGAAAAATTCCAGAATGCCTATCAGCTGCGGCAACAAATCGGTTTAGTGGATAACCCGAAAACTAACTGTTATCGTTTAATTAACGCTGAAGGAGACGGTTTACCCAGTTTAATCGTCGATTGGTACAATGGCACGGCGGTTATTCAAGCTTATTCCCTAGCTTTATACCAACGTCTCGATCTGATTGTCGATTGTCTGAAAACTATCTACGCTGACAATTTACGGGCAGTTTACGATAAAAGTGCCGCAGTTTTGGCGAAAAGCGCCCATATCTCCGAGAATAAATACTTATTTGGTCAAAAAACTGGCGATGAGGTGTTAGAATCCGGTCATCGCTTTATTATTGATTGGGAAAAGGGACAAAAAACGGGATTTTTTCTCGATCAAAGGGAAAATAGAGCAATATTAGCCCAATATTGTCAGAATAAACGGGTTTTAAACACTTTTTCTTATTCTGGCGGCTTTTCCGTCTATGCTATGCAAGCGGGGGCTGCCCTAGTCCATTCCGTTGATAGTTCCCACGGTGCGATCGATCTTACCGAAAAAAATATCGCCCTGAATAATCTCGGTGAAGTTCCCCATCAATCCTACAGCGCCGATGTTTTTAACTTCCTGCGCGACTGTCAGGAGGATTACGATCTGATTGTCCTCGATCCCCCCGCTTTTGCCAAAAGTATCCAATCCCGTCATCAGGCGGTTATGGCTTATAAAAGATTAAATCACCAAGCTTTCCAGAAAATTCGCCCCCAAGGTATTATTTTCACCTTTTCCTGTTCCCAAGTGGTTAACGAAGAACATTTTCAGGGGGCTGTCATGGCTGCCGCCATTGAATCGGCTCGCCCAGTGCGAATTTTAGCACGTTTAAGCCAACCGGCAGACCATCCCACCAGTATCTATCACTCGGAAGGTTCCTACCTGAAAGGATTGGTTTTAGCGGTGGATTGATGGAAAATTAAACGATTACCATCCGGATCATAGATGTAGATTTCCGGACCGTGGGAAGCCTGGCTAATTTCTCCCCTAGCACCATAGCCGATTTCGCTCCAATGCTCGAGGGCTTTTTCGAGACTCTCCACCTCGAAACAAATGCTCATGCCACTGCCCCTAGAATCGCTAAATTCGTCTCTGTGGGACTCTTTAGGGCAAAAAAGACCTAATTTAAGGTTAATCAGCCTAAATTCCGCATAAACGTGGGCAAGGTAGGGGTTTGGTTCCTGTTGCAACAGTTGACGATAAAACTGCACCGAGCGATCAAAATTACTCGTGCCTAGGGCAATAAAAGCCTCTGTGTAATTGAATGGACTATCGGGGGGGTTATTCATTGGGGTTGGGGATTAGGAGAGGGGAGATTGCCCAAAAGATCTACTTCAGTGCGGTGAAGATGTCAAGTCCCTTGTACTGCCAATAGTAGTCGCGTCCATTGCCAGACTTTCTATCTCCCTCGGTATTAAGCTCTTTAAAATACCTATATCTGCAAGTCCCCTGGGGTTTCCATCCGATCGAGGATCACCCTGAGCGTTCATCCGATCGAGTGATTTTGGGGAAAAAGTGTTAAAAAAGATTGCTGTTTGTAAAGACAACTGTTACCGTGGGTTCAAGAGTGCGCTTTGAAGGAGGAAAAATCCCATGCACCCTAACCTATCCATCTATCCCTCGATTGCTTCGCTACTTATGTAGGGTTTGCTGAATAAATCTAAAAACCTTGTTGGATAGGGTTTTTAGACTTGTTTTCCCTCAAAAAGTGCCGACCTTTGGAGTGATTGGGGGGAAAATTCCGGGACTTTTTCCCTGAAAATTAGGTAATTGACCCCCTGAAAATGGGTAAAACCCCACACCCCACACCCCACACCCCACACCCTGCCCCCAGGAAAAGCTTTTTCAGCAAACCCTAT
>NZ_JASJFB010000710.1:0-17790 GCF_030065455.1 Microcystis sp. M53602_WE12
TCCCCCCAATCACTCCAATGGTAGGCACTTTTTCAGGGAAAAAAAGTCTAAAAGCCTTATCCAACAAGGTTTTTAGATTTATTCAGCAAACCCTAATTAACTTTTTTGTTGGTGATATTTTGACCTTGTTCTGGTATTGGAGAGAACCAGTATTTCTATTCTAATAAAGTCTCTTTAATTGTTGTTAAAACTTTGCTATCTTTGACCATCCAAGCATGGAGCAATACAGGAATGGAAATTTCTTTGCCTACCGATAAACGGGAACTATGGGCAGGAAATATCATTAAATCGTAGGGAGTCCAGATAATTGTGGTTTTAATTTTATTTAAAATTTGTTGACAATCTTGATTTAAATCCTCTAAAAATTGACTCCCCGGCTGCATTTGTCTAATCCCATCTAAGGGTAAACTATACGCGGTTAAAGTGCCTCGATTCGGGGCAGAAATATTTAGGTAACGTTGCACTCTTGCCACCCCTCCTAATCTTTGCAGGTAGTAGCGGGTAATTAATCCTCCCATACTAAACCCAATCAGATCTACTTTCTGCTCTTTAGCAAAGTTTTTCTCGATATAATTCTCCACTTGACCAGCTAAAACTTCTAACTTTTTGTAACCATGATTGGGAATTAGATTAAAACTATGCACCTGCCAACCATGATAGTTTAAATACTCGCTCATCGGTTTAAAAACAGCAGTAGTGTCCAGAAAACCATGCACCAAAACAACGGGATTCATAGATGAGATTTTATCCTTAAATTCTGAATCTATTCTAACGAATGATCGGGGTAATGAGCGAAAAATTTTGGGGAAGAGCCTATCTACTAGGTACGGCTACCGGCAACTTCTAAGGATTAGGGAAAAAACCAAAAAGTTTAGCGGCACCTCCTAAAATAGCGACCACCAATGCTATCAGAATCCCTCGATTGGTGAATTCCTGATAGGCAACCCTTGCAGTTAATCCATTGATTTTTTCGTCTAAAGCTTTAATATCTCCCTTGAGTTCGGCCTGTCCTATTTCTACTTTAGTTAACCGGTCTTCTACCTTGTCAAATCTCTCATCAATACGGTTTTCCAGAGAGTCGATTTTCTCATCAATACGTTTTTCCAGAGAGTCGATTTTCTCGTCAATACGTTTTTCCAGAGAGTCGATTTTCTCGTCAAGGCGTTTTTCCAGAGAGTCGATTTTCCCCTCAATCCTTGTCAGGACAGCTTCTAGGGAATAAGTGACAGTTTCGTTAGACATTTTAAGCAACTCCAAAAGTCAAATCTTCAGGGGTAAATGCTGGAGGCTATATTTTACGGAAAAATCAGGGGTCTATAGGCGGACACGGATTCCCATTATAAGAAAATTATAAGTCAAGACTTGAGTTTTTGTCAAGCTTTTTTTTGACGGCAATCAATGGCAAGAATTTCGGGGAAGTATTTAGCCACCGATGCCTAACCGTCCCGCTAAACTAGGGCTTAAAGGAATCAGAGTCGCCAACATTAAAAAGAGTAGTAATAAACCCCAACCGGCGCGGGTGTCATCGGGTTCGGTTAACTCATTTAAACTCGGTCTTTCCAACTCTCTTTGTAAAAAAGCGACTAAAATTGTCCAATAGAGAGGAATCGGATTACTGGGATTAACTAAGGAAATAATGCCCAAAATGACCAAAGTGGCCACAGTGGTGCGGCGGGCAATTTTGCGACCATAAATAGCCTGAACAATTCTGCCACCATCTAACTGTCCGGCGGGCAGTAAATTAAGGGCGGTAATCACCAATCCTAACCAACCGATAACAGTTAAAGGATGCACGGAGATAACAGCATTTTGTAACTCGTCGCCCAAAACTATCCGCGCTAAAAAACTCACTAAAATTGAACTTTGGAAAAAGGTACTAGGGATTTGAAAAAGGCTGGCCGAATTAGATAAAGTTAGTCCAACAATTAATAAGATTAAAGAAACCAAACCTCCCAAAGCAGGACCAGCGAAAGCTATATCAAATAGGACACTGCGGTTAGGTAATAAAGATTCAAAACGAGTAATCGCCCCAAAAGAACCAATCTGCCAAGTGGGAAGAAAATAGGGTAAACTGAGACGAACATTATGGCGTTTAGCGATAATTAGATGACCGATTTCGTGGGCAATTAATACCGACCATAAACCCAAACTCAGGGGAATTGCTTCTCGATATCTCTGCCAATTACCAAACAAATCAAAACCTAATAAAATTCCCGCCGCTTCTAAGCTGGTGACAATAGTGGCTACTAACAAAACTAAAGAGAGATTTTTTTGAGCAAGAGTGGCAGGACTAGGATCATTAGTTTTGGGAAGGATAATTACCACCGGTTTTTCCTCGGTTCCTTCCACCAGAAATAAACGATATTTATCGCCAAAATGATTACTTAATTTCTGGGTTAAGCGCGAGTGAACTAGATCCGGTTCTCCCCGTAAATTGCCTTTAAAAATTGCCCCTTCCTGAAAAGAGATAGTTTCGGTGGCAAAAAAAGTATCTATCCCAAAAATACTCTGAATAACTTTTAAATCCTCTTCGGGAATTGGCATCACATCCGGCACAATTGCTGTCACCGCTGCCGGGATTTCTAGAGGAGTAACGGACTGGCTAACTGCCTGGTTAACTTTCGGTTCAATTATCTGATTGGTTTTCAGTAAGCGTAAACGGTTGCCCAAATAAATATAGATAATGGTGGCAGCAACCAGTAAAAAGAGAATTACCGCTAGATTGAGATAAATTCCCGCCGCAAATAGCCCGAAAAAAATTAACCAAGGAGCTATGAGTACCAAGGATTGTAACCAAGGTAAAATTCCCAGTTGGCCGTAGGGTTTAGCCCGATAAAAACTCCAAGTCAAGATAGCACCAGCGACGAGGAAAATAACAGCGACCGCAGCAATTTCCGAAGAAATATTAACCATAGGAAAGTCAAAATCAATAGGTTTTTATCAATCAATTTGATTATAAGCTTGCAGGGCAGCCCGTAATTGCCCTCGATGCTTTTGTAACAATTCTTGTCCTGGGGCCGCCGAAAGTCCCGTTTTCTGCATTAACAAAGCCAGTTTAACCCGGCGGCCACTTTTTTCCAGTAAAATAGCCGCTTCCTGACGACTAACATCGGTAAGGTGGCAGATAATCCGCAGGGCGCGGTCATGGAGTTTATGATTAGTAACTGCCACATCGACCATCTGGTTGCCGTAAACCTTGCCTAACATGACCATTGTCCCTGTGGAAAGGATATTTAAAGCCATTTTCGTCACCGTTCCCGCTTTCAGACGGGTGGAGCCGGCCAGAAGTTCTGGTCCAGTCAATAACCGGATATCCACATCCACCGCGATCTCCACCTGTTCGGCGGGGACACAACTAATAGCAATCGTCGTCGCACCCCGCTGTTTTGCCGCCTGTAAAGCCCCATGAACGTAGGGGGTTGTCCCCCCGGCGGTAATCCCCACTACCACGTCTAATTCGTGAATTTCTCGCTGGGCAATAATCGCCGCCCCATCTTCCGCTTTATCCTCCAAATCTTCGGAACTACGCACCAGCGCCGCCGCTCCACCGGCGATAATTCCCTGTACCAATTCCGGGGGAGTGCAGAAGGTGGGAGGACATTCGGCCGCGTCCAAAACCCCCAGCCGGCCACTGGTTCCTGCTCCAATGTAAAAGAGTCTACCACCTTTAGCCAGAGCTTGACTGGTCAGGGAGATTGCTAGGGCCAATTCTTGCCGGGCCATGGCGATCGCTTTTAGGGTTTGGGCATCCTCCCGATTGAAGAGATCCACCAATTCGAGCGGGTTTAATTGGTCTAAATTTAGGCTGTTTGGGTTAATTTGTTCGGTTAACAGGTGTCCTCTGCTTTCCCACTGTTCCATAACGGTTTAATTGAGTTTTTTGTAAGATTATTTTTAGTATATAGCGAATCGGTGGGCTAAAAGCTTGACAATTGCCCCCTAGATATTAGATAATAGTAAATTGTGTCAATTCCTGCTCGGATCAGGTGAGGACATTAGCACAAAAGCTGGAATTTTTTTCAGCTACCTGTACGGCAAAACGAGCGCAGAAAATTCATGAGTTACGCAATTATTGAGACCGGTGGCAAACAGATTCGGGTAGAACCCGGTCGCTATTACGATATCGAACTTCTTCCCGTCGATGAACAAAGTACCCATACCATCGACAAAGTGCTATTAATCCATGATGAGGATGATATTAGCATCGGTCAGCCCTTTATCGAAGGGGCCACCGTCGAAGGCACTGTCATACAACATCGTCGGGGCAAAAAAGTTATTGTTTATAAAATGCGCCCGAAAAAGAAAACCCGTAAAAAACGCGGTCATCGTCAAGAAATTACCCGTTTTATGATTGATTCAATCAATTATAACGGTAAAACCCTAGTCGCCACTGCTGCTACCTCCGTCGCTGAAGTTGTAGAAGATAGTAGCGATGAAGAAGAATAACTTTTAGAATCAAAAAAGCATTTGGAGAGAAATTATGGCTCATAAGAAAGGTACGGGTAGTACCCGCAACGGACGCGATTCTCGTTCCCAGAGACTAGGCGTTAAGCGCTACGGTGGTCAAGTGGTAAAAGCGGGAAATATTCTCATCCGTCAACGGGGTACTAAAGTTCACCCGGGTAAAAATGTTGGTCGTGGTGGCGATGATACTTTATTCGCTTTAATTGATGGTGTGGTCAAATTTGAATACAAGGATAAAAGTCGCCGTCAAGTTAGCGTTTATCCCTCTGAAGTTAGCGCCAGTTAATCCCATCAACCCTGATTAATTTTTTCCCTGTAACCTCCTAACTCATCCTAGGGGGTTTTTTCAGATAATTTATATCGTTTCCTAAGCTAGTGAGGTACACCTATTTTTCTTCCCTTTTGCCTTTTGCCTCTTGCATGAGTGCCTAAAACCCATAACTTTTGTACCTCAGCAGACTGAAAAACGCTATATATCTGTTGACAGACTAGACCGAACACTCATAGATTAGAATAGTCCGAAAGTAGCTCGGAAAAGATGGACTCACCATGATTCTTAAAATTGCCGATATCTTAAAAAATTTGCCCTGGTCTTTCAATTCTACTGCCGAATTACCCTGGTTAGAGCGATCGCAAGCCGAAAAATCCCTGCAAAAAGCTCGTCAACAACGGCGAATTTCCGAACGAGAATATCAACTCCTTGACCATTGGCGAGAATTGGGTTATTGTATTGTCAAAGATTTAATTCCCGCAACGGCGATCGATAATTTAGTAGCAGAATTAGCCGATTTATTTTTCCTAGAATCGGCTATCCCTGGATTAAGAATTGAAGGCATTCAAGCAGAAAATCTACCGGCGAGTTTAAGTCACGATCAAGTTTTAGCCCTAGATATCGAGCAAAGAAAAGCCTTAGTCAATTCTATTTGGCGACTTCATGGTTTTCATGAGATTTCCCCCGCCGCTCAAGCAATTTTTGACAATCAAAATCTGAGAGATTTAGTTAATTTAATTATTGGCAAATCCTGCAAACCGAGATATTCCATCAACTTCCTGCACGGTACAGAGCAGGGGCTGCACGAGGATATGGCAGTTTTTTATGTTCATCCTGCTAATCATTTAGTCGGTGTTTGGATTGCCTTGGAAGATATTTCCGCCGATGCTGGTCCGCTAATTTTTTATCCTAAATCTCATAAAAATATCAAAGTAACTGACTTTTTTCCAGACTATCCCGCCGTCAATCTTAAAAATATTACTGCCGAGCAAATTCCCCAATACCAAGATTATGTTAACCAGCGCGCTCAGAATTATGACTGTCAATCATTTACTGCTAAAAAAGGAGAGATTCTTCTCTGGCACGGAATGTTAATTCATGGTGGTGGGAAGATTAATAATACCCTGCTAACCCGTAAATCGATGGTCATTCATTTTATTGCCGAGGGTGGCGATTACAACGATCGGGCTTTGGGACCTTTTAATTGGTAAGATTAATTTACCACTAATAACTCGGAAATAATCGGACTAATACTAAATCCGTTTAGTATAGGCTACTTAGGGCTTGCTGAAAAAGTTTTTCCTGGGGGTAGGAGTCAGTAGCCGGTCGTCAGGAGCCGGTCGTTTCAGGCTTTGTTGCCCTTGTTTTTTGTACCAAGCAATGTACTACAAGAAGGATAATGCAAGGTTTTTGAAAGTCCCAATCCTATTTTCTTGCACTAACATCGGACTTTAACAGGTCAAAAGCTTTATTTTAAAAGGGTTTTACCATTATTCAGCAAGCCCTACTTAAATTAACTTGAAAATATTCGTGAGTTGCAACATTTCTCATTCCTGCCATTAAACGCCAAGGAATAAGAGGATAGCGAGACTGAATTTCCTTCGGTACATTTCTAGTTGCTTCTCCGATAATAATAAAATCATAGAGAACCGCTTTGATATTTGTTTGATTCTTGGCAAATTCCTCAAACGTCATTGCCTTTGTTTGCTGTTCAATTTCACTGATAGATTCTAAAATGTCTTGAAGGCGAAGTCGCCAATCTCTAGAAGGCATTGATCAGATCCTCAAGCACAGGTTCCCGTAAATGTTCTCTTAAGGCATCCTGAGTTCCTAAATCCACAGAGCATCCCAGAATATCTTCTAAATAATACTGTACTTGCAGAAGTTGAAAAAAACCACCTTGTCGATCGAATTCTACTAACAAATCTACATCACTATCGGCATCAGCTTCATCCCTGGCCACTGAACCAAATAAAGACAAAGATTTTACCCCTAGTTTTTGTAACTGTTCTCGGTGTGCCTCTAGAATTGCCAGCACCTCGTCCCGTTTCATCTGGTGTGTCTTTGAACCTGCCATCAATATTATAGCTTTGTCGGTGCAACCCTTAAACTGAAGCTGAAATCTTCCAAATCTACAAAACAAACTAATCACTGAAAACTCACATCTGATCACTGATCGCTGATTAAGCTGTGGCTTCTAAAAATACGCCTAAATTGCGGAATTTTTGATAACGAGATTCGCGCCGTTGTTGGGGAGTTAACAAAGATAAAGCCTCTAAATTTTCACTAATAGCGGCTTTTAAATTGGCTGCCGCTCTAATCGGATCAGCATGGGCCCCTCTGGAGGGTTCAGGAACGATCTGATCGATAATATTTAACTCTTTTAAATCTTTTGAGGTAATTTTGAGGGCAACTGCTGCTTTATCGGATTTTTTGGCATCTTTCCAGAGAATGGCGGCACAAGCTTCGGGAGTCGCCACGGTATAGACAGAATGCTCTAACATTAACAGGCGATCGCCGACACCAATGCCCAAAGCGCCGCCCGAACCACCTTCGCCAATAACAGTACAAATGATCGGCACATCTAAACGGAACATCTCCCGGAGGTTATAGGCGATCGCTTCTCCTTGACCTAATTTTTCCGCTTCCACCCCCGCCCAGGCGCCGGGGGTATCAATAAAGGTTAAAATTGGCTGATTAAACTGATGGGCGTGTTCCATTAAACGCATGGCTTTACGATAACCCCCGGGGGCAGCCATGCCGAAATTTCTAGCCACATTATCCTTAGTATCCCGGCCTTTTTGATGCCCGATAATCACCACGGGACGACCGTTAAAACGGGCAACACCACCCACAAGAGCGGGATCGTCGTAACCACCGCGATCACCGTGTAACTCGAACCATTCATCGGTGATTGCTTGAATATAGTCTAGGGTACTGGGGCGCCGGGGATGACGGGCTAATTGTAGCCTTTGGGAAGGGGTGAGATTGCTAAAAATCTCACGACGTAATTGATTAGCTCGTTCGTCTAGTTGACTAATTTGTTCCGAGACATCTACGCTATTTTCTTGGGCTAATTCTTTAATCTGTTCGATGCGGGATTCTAATTCGTAGAGGGGTTTCTCAAAATCTAGGAGAAAAATCTTTTTCTCGGTAGTCTCGTTTTTAGTCATAGGTTAGTGGCTAGAAGTTTACTTGGAGCTAAGTAGGTAAGCGTTAAAAATTATCAAATACCCCCCTTGTCAAGGGGGGATTAAGGGAGGATTAAGGGGGGATCGGCACCCCCCTTATCAAGGGAGATCCCCCCGCCTATCGGCACCCCCCTTATCAAGGGGGGCAGGGGGGATCAGAGGCAAAATCTATCTTCAATTTAATTATAACTACTTACTTAATCTTTTCTAGCTTAACGTTTTTCAGCGATCGATTATCGGCAGCTTCGGGATTACCCGGAGATAATTCCAGGTTATCGATCGAATTTTGTCAATTGTTGTATAATGATAGATCGTGCCTTTTTCACCCCAAGGAGGATTAGTTATGGCAGGAAGTGAACTAAAAGCGGATCTATGGGTTAACGAATATATTACCCCCTGGGACATTTATAGTCATGGGGTTTCGCGGATTTTAGCCTACAAAAAAACCGCTTTTCAGGAGATGTATATTGTTGAGTCGGGGGCCTATGGAAAAGCCTTGGTACTGGATGGGAAATGGCAATCTTGTACGGGGGATGAATTTATTTATCATGAAGCATTAGTGCAACCGGCAATGATTGCCCACCAAGAAGCAAAAACTGCTTTAATTCTGGGAGGTGGTGAAGGTGCGACAACGCGGGAGTTATTGCGTTGGAAAACAATCGAAAAAGTGATGATGATCGATATCGATGGGGATGTGGTAGAAGCTTGTAAGGAACATCTTCCCGAAATGCACCAAGGCACTTTTGATGATCCTCGTTTTCAGTTAGTTGTGGCCGATGCTTTAGAAGTTTTAGACACCACTAACGATCAATGGGATATTATTATCTCCGATCTGGTTGATCCCATCGAAGAGGGTCCTTCTTTCCCCCTATTCACGAAAGAATACTTTGAAAAACTACAAAGAGTTTTGGCCGAAAATGGCATTGTGGTTGTCCAATCTGGCCCGGTTTCTCCTCCTTCGGTGATGTATCATGCGCGTTTGGTGAATACTTTAAAAGCAGTTTTTCCCTACGTTCATTCCTATTGCGCTCCCACTCCTAGTTATGGTTCCCCTTGGGGTTTTACTCTCTGTGCTAATCATCCTTTAAATACTCGTCCCGATCCGGACGTGGTAGATGAATTAATCAGCGATACAACTACGGGAGGATTACGTTTAATTGATGGCATGAGTTTACTAGGAATGTTACAAACTCCTCTCTATATTCGTCAAGCAATCGCACAAAATACGGAAGTTTATACCCTGGCAAAACCCCCGAAATTCTTCGGTCAAGGAGTAATCAGTAATCAGTAATCAGTTATCAGTTATCAGTTATCAGTTATCAGTTATCAGCTATCAGTAAATAAGGGTTATAACTAGAAATCGATCGAGTCTTCATGATTAAGAATTGCTTGCAGTATTTCTAGGGGAACAGTAGCAAAGTATTGCTGGAGAAAGTTTTCTAGGGCCACCGCTTCTAGAAATTGTTCAATCTTATTAATTTTTGCCTCATGATTGACTAATTCAAAGGATAAATTTTCTTGATTTTTCTTGACTTTAAAGCCATTTTCTGATAGGGAAATTAATCCTAATTCTAGGGTATGATAACTGAGGTTTAAGCGGTTTTGTAATTGTTGACAGGAAATGCTGGTTTTAGTTCTAGCTAAATATTTCCCGATCCCGACAAGGTTTATCCATGGGGTGTGAGCGGATTTTTTCAAAGGACTAGCATAGGCAAGAACTAACTTTTTATCCCGTAAAATTGCCTGTTGATATTCCCTGGAAAGTTTTGTCCAATCCCGGGGACATTCCCAGAGAAAAAGGGGATTTAATTGGCTAACTTCTTGACTAATTTCTCGATGGCGATTGTCGATTAAAAAATCTTTTTTATTGCTATAGGTTAGGGATTCTTGTTGATAGGGATGCAAGGCAATTAAGCGCACTTCATAGCGATTTTTGTAGGTATTAAAATCTAATTCGACTACGGCATCATAACGGGTATCGGCAGCAATTTCGTCTTTGTGATGACCCCACCACATACCGGGGAATCCCTGCTCGATTGAACTATCCCAGATCTCAAAAGTTGTCCGGGGATAAGCGATTTTTCTGCCTTTGAAATCCTCAAGATTTTTATGCCAAAGATTGTGAAAATAACAATTTTGAATTAATAGCTTCGGTGTCGGATTACCCATCCCGCATGGTTCCAGTAATTTTAATTCTCTAAATAGACTTTTTCCCAATTGGGAAACCGTCACCACCGCAGCCACTTCTATCTCGGAAGAAAGGGAAGTTAAATCAATTCCTGTGCGTCGCAACTGTTGATTAATCCCCTCAATAAATAGGGGTAAATTTTCTAGAGTTAAACTTAAACCTGCGGCCAAAGGATGACCACCAAAACGATGTAAAAGATGGGATTGAGAGGATACTAATTGATAAAGATCGATCTCGCGAATTGACCTAGCGGAACCCTTAGCAAAAGGTGGTTCACTGGTACTTAATAAAATTGTCGGTCGCTGGTATTCTTGGGCAATTTGTCCCGCAACTAATCCTAAAATTCCCGCCGGCCATTGGGGATCATCTAAAATAATTACATTAGTGGTGGAAAGATCAATTCTCTCTAGTTTTTTCTGAACTTGTTTCATAATATCCCGTTGGATTTCTTGGCGACGAATATTGGCTAATTCCGCTTGTTCAGCTAATTCGTGACAACGCTTTTCATCTTCACTGGTGAGTAATTCCACACAAAATCTAGCATCGCCATAAATGCGACTGACGGCATTAATTCGCGGTCCAATACCGAAGGATATATCCATCGGTCTATCTCCGGTTTTGTTACATAAATCGAGTAATTTTTTAACTCCTAAACGCTGAGTATTTTGGAGCTTTTGCATACCTTTTTGGGCTAAATAACGACATTCTCCCGTCAATTTGACTAAATCGGCAATTAAACCAATCGCAACTAAATCGAGTAAATTTTCTAGGGGTTTTCTGGGAATATCTGCCAGGGTTAAATACATCGCTTCCACTAATTTATAAGCAACGGCAACCCCAGAAAGATGATAGAAAGGATGGGTTTCCACAAAGTAGCGGGGATTAATCAGGGCAATCACCTCGGGGCGCTCGTCGGGTAGGGTATGATGATCGGTGATGATAATATCGATACCTAGACTGTTTGCATAGTCAATTTCGGCGATATTCGTGCTTCCCGTGTCACAGGTGACGATTAAACTGGTTCCTTGATGCGCTAGTTTCTCGATACCAGGACAATTGAGGCCGTGGGATTCTTTTTGGCGATCGGGTATGTAATAATCTAACTGTTGATAGGGTGGGAAAAACTGCCCCAATCCTTCCCAGAGTACACTGGTAGCGGTGACACCATCGGCATCGAAATCCCCCCAAATACTCACTTTTTCCCCGTTATTTAGGGCTTTTTCCAGTCTTTTGACGGCGAAGTTCATTTCTTGCCCAAAATCAAAGGGAGTTTTTGACTGATAAGCTTTCTCATCCAGAAACGTCCCCAGAGTCGCCCCATCCCGGATACCGCGATGCCATAATATTTGTGCCACGACGCTGCCATCCGACTCTGGGGTGTAGTCTTGGACTATTTTTAAAAACTCTTGGGGAAGCTCTACCGATGGGGGAATTTGCCAGTTAGACACGGGATATCAAGGAAAAAGTAATAAGGAAAAAGGTGACAGTTTTTGTGATTTTCCCTATCTCCATTTAGGGCTTGCTGAATAAATGTGAAATGTAGGCAAGGTAAGGGTTTTGTGGCTTTTCTCGCGAAACAGGTGCAAGATTTTGAGAGAATCGTGCTTCAAAACCTTGCGTCTTCATCAGCCCGCGTCCTGTAGGGGCGAAGCATTCGGACAATAACCTATCGGTGAAACCGTAGATTTTCTATCCGAATGCTTCGCCCGTACTTTTTCAGCAAACCCCATTTAGCCACCACTAACGGGGGGAATTAAAACTATCTCATCGCCATTTTTGAGGATTTTCTCT
This sequence comes from Microcystis sp. M53602_WE12, assembly GCF_030065455.1. Lineage (NCBI taxonomy): Bacteria > Bacillati > Cyanobacteriota > Cyanophyceae > Chroococcales > Microcystaceae > Microcystis > Microcystis sp. M53602_WE12. Next base: position 11,906 of record NZ_JASJFB010000710.1, read on the forward strand.
CCCGAAACAAACTGAAGATTAACTCCAAAACGAGTAACATCGCGCCATCTTTCTAATTGAGGATAGGGGGCTATAATATAGTTTAACACTTCTGTAACGGAAGTGTGGGCAGGAAATTCGAGGTTTAATTGTGAAGTTTGATAGACTTCTTGATAAATAGCAAATAGTTTTACTGTGATCGTAATCTTTTCCATCTTTACATCAATATTTTTCCTAGGATAATAACATTAATTGAGAACCCTGTTCGGTTTTGCGGACTTCGATGCGATGTTGAAAAGCTTCTTTAAATTGGGGCATATGAGTTACAGTCAAAATACAGGCAAAATCAGCGGATATAGCGTTAATTGCCGCAATTAAGCGATCGCATCCTTCCGCATCCTGAGTTCCGAATCCTTCGTCAACAATGAGCATTTGTAGGGCTGTTCCGGCTCTTTGTGCCAATAATCTCGCTAAAGCTAATCGAATCGAGAAATTAATCCGAAAAGCTTCTCCTCCTGAATAGGTTTCGTAGGGACGGGATCCCCGGGTATCACCAATAATAATATCTAAAGTATCGATTAACTTTTGTTGCTGTTTCTTAGTACCTTTACCGCTTTTTTGGGTTAAAAACTGCACATGAAATTGATTACCAGTTAAGCGAGCTAAGATATGATTAGTTTGGGCTTCTAACTCAGGTAAAATATTCTCAATCATCAGAGTTTGTAAACCATTTTTACCGAAAGCTATGGCTAACTCTTTATAAACTGTATATTGTTTTTTCACTTTAGCTAAATCGCTCTCTTTTTCTATCAGTTGTTTACCTAAAGTTTCTAGTTGATGTAATTTCTCCTCAACCCGACCTTTTTGGGAGAGCAATCCATCAATTATCTGTCTTCGCTGTTGAATATTGGTCGATAATGCGGCTATTTCTTGGCGATAGTCAGTCAAAGTACCAATCTTTTGACTAATATTTGCTAACTCCTGATTCAGCTTCTGGCGATCCTGATTTCGCAGCTGTAATCTTTGCTCAATCTCAGCGATTTTAGCGGCTATTTCCGGATAATTTTTTTCTGCTTGTTGCCAGTCTTGATACTGTAATCTTACCCCCTGTAATTGTCGGATCAGATTTTGAATATTCTGATGTTCACTGCGATCATAATTTAAGTTTTGAATAAACTTTTCTAAGCGTTCAACTTCCTGTTTAAGTGGGGAGTTTTGACCTAGTTCTTGCTTCTCTTGTTCTAGTCTAGCTAATTGATTAATTAAATTAGGTTTCTCGGCCTTGATATTAGCTAAACGACGGTTTGCTTGCTTAAGTTCTGATTCTTGAATTTCTGCCCAACGCCATCTTTTTTCTTCTCCTCTGACTAAAGCATGACTTTGTTCATCATAGTTTAAAAAGGCGATTTCTTGATTGACAATTTGTAATTCTTGCTGTAATTCTAGGGCATAATTGCCACTGCTTAAAAGTGCTTCTAACTCCACAAGTATCTCCTCGGTTTTCTCTAGTTCTATTTCCTTTTCTTCAATAGTTTCTAACTTGACTTCCAACTGCACATATTTTTGTTGTAGATTCGATCTTGCTGGCAATTCTTGTTTAATTTGGGCTAATTCCTCCCCTAAACGTTTTAAATCTCGATCGCAGTCTGCCATCCTTTCCTGTAGGGACCAGATTTGCTCTTGAATTTGTTCTTGATGTTGATGGGTTTTCCTGATTACTTGATGACGGTGATGACTGTCTAAATTCTGTTCACACAAAGGACAAACCGAATCGGGAATATTTAATTTTTCCAATTTATCAGTTAACTCTAAAAGTTGTTCTTCATATCTTTTCTGTTGCTCCAATAAACTTTTTTTATCCACTTGTTTAAGAGTTTCCTTTTCTTCAACTCGTTCACAATAGGTTTGTTTTTTATCCAGTTCCTTAATCCGTTTGGCTAAATTGAGAGCTTCCTCTCTTAGTAGAGGAATACGAGCGATTTCTGTCTCTAATTGTTGCCGATTTCTTTGCAGTTGTTCCCAACGAGCATTGATCTTAGCTTTTTCCCGTTCCAACTGCATATTTAAATCAGCTTTTCGGCTATTTAAAGGAGCATATTTTAAAGCTAATCTATCCAATTCCTGAAGACGTTGACGATGATAATTTAATTTCTCTAATCCTGCTTGAATATCCCCCGCTTGCTCGATAATTTTTTGAGTTTCTTGTTCCTGTCTTCCCAATTCTTCTAAACGAGCGCTCGTTTGTTGGATGGGAAGGGTAAATTCGTTAATTTTTTGCTGTAATTTCTGTTCTAATTGTTGTTTATCATACTGGGCCTGTTGCCAAGCTTGTAATTGACTTGACAAACTTGCCTCTTTCTGGTCTAAATTGATTAGGCGCTCGTGTGCAGTAATAATGTCATTTTTGCGATGAAGAATAGTCCTAATTTGATTTAATTGATTGTCTAGACTAACTTTTTCCCGGTCTAATCTCTCGATTTCTGCTAATAAAGCTCGCTCCTGTTCTCTTTGCCACTGCAGCTGTTTTTCCCAATTCTGACGCTGATTTTCTTCCCCCTGTAGTTGCTGTAAACGCCGATTATTTACCTCTTGTTCTTGATTAATTTGGTTAATTTGGGTGCTTAACTCTTGCAGCTGTTGCTGATAAGAATTTTTCTCCTGAAGACGGAGTTTGATAGTTTCTACTTGCTGCTCGATCTGGAGGGACTGTCCATCAAATTGTTTCGATATATCCTTGGCTTTATTTGCTAAAATTTCATAGCGATCGAGTTGTAATAATTCTGCTAAAATCTGTTTACGACCACTGGGAGGCTGTTTCATAAACTCGTCCGCTTGTCCCTGTCGTAAATAAGCAGAATTAATGAAAGTTTTATGGTCTATTTTCAGATAAGTATTAATCTGTGCTTGGGTATCTTTAATACTTTTACCCGATAAAGGACGAAAACTCTGATCATTAATCACCTGAAAATCTAAACCAGAAGCTTTCCCTCCCCGGTGACGACTACGGATAATTTTATAGATTTCTCCCCCATAACTAAACTCGAAATCTACCCGCGCATAATCGCTGCCCGCATGAATCACATCATCAGCAATCGAGGTGCGACTTTCTCCCCAAATTGCCCAAGTAATTGCTTCGAGTAAAGAGGATTTTCCCGCACCATTGGCACCACAAATACAGGCAGTATGTAATCCGCGAAAATCTAGCACTGCCTCGCGATAACTGAGAAAATTTTTTAGGGTTAATTGTAGGGGAATCATAAGCTAGGGAGTGGGGAAGTGGGGAAGTGGGGAAGTGGGGAGATGGGGAGATGGGGAGATGGGGAGGTGGGGAAGTGGGGAGGTGGGGAAGTGGGGAAGTGGGGAGAATGCAGTACAAGGCATAATTAGCGGAAATTCTGTCACTCAGCCTCAGTAAAATATTGGTATCAAATAGATATTTAGCCATTAGTCATAGATAGTTTCACGCCCTAAGGCTTCATCGGGTAATCCGGGGGTATCCTTGGGTTGACTTTCCAGAAATTTTAGCCAATCTTCTGCTTTTTCGTGGGAGGTCATCTCTGCAATTTTTGGCGAAGTTCTCTGAGTTAGAAATTGGCTGAAGTTTAAGACTTCTTGTTGTTTTTCTAAAGGAAGTTTTCGCAAGTTTTCGATAACGGCTTGTTCAATATTCATCGAAATTCAGCTTGTCGATTAATCGGCGTACTAAAAAGCATCAATGTCTTCAATACCTGCCCGTTCCCCATTATATCACCCCCCCCGCTCTGGCACTGACCAAATCCCCCCACTTGGCTGCGATATTATTCCTACGCAAGTACCTAACCGCTCAGGGTCCCTCGATTTGCTACTCTAAAGGAAAGATAACCGATTCTTAAGACCAAATCTATGAGCATTCCCGAAATTAGCGTCCATGAACTCGCTCTCCGTTTAGCCGATCATGATCCTAATTTACAACTTATTGATGTGCGCGAACCGGAGGAAGTTGCCATGGCATCTGTAGCCAATTTTACCATTTTACCCTTGAGTCAATACCAAGAATGGTCGCCCACTATTGCCAGCCAATTCAACCCCCAAGCGGAAACCCTGGTTATCTGTCACCATGGCATGAGATCCCTGCAAATGTGCCAATGGCTACAAAGTCAGGGTTTTACTAATGTTAAAAATATTAACGGCGGCATCGATGCTTATTCCCTCCTCGTCGATCCTAATATTCCCCGTTACTAATTTTGATCGCCTCCATCGGGAAAAGAGAGGGGTAAACTATCCCCTTTCTCCCCACGGAGGACTGACTACTGATAACTGATAACTGATTAAGCGTTATACTGTCTAAAAAAATGTTATAAATCTTTTGTTAAGATTATTCCCCTATGTCCGCTAGAACCCATCTCAGCGATCGCTATCAACATATCTTAAAGGCCACAATCCAACATTATATCGCCACGGCCGAACCGGTTGGCTCGAAAACTCTGCTGGAGGAGTACAAATTTACTGTTAGTTCCGCCACGATTCGCAATGCTCTCGGTAAACTAGAAAAAGAAGGTTTACTCTATCAACCCCACACTTCCTCCGGACGCATTCCCTCCGATTGGGGTTATCGTCTCTACGTCGATGAGTTAATGACTCCCGATGACCGTATCGGCGAAAAAATCGGCTATTATCTGCATCAAAATGCTAAATCTCCCGCTTGGAGTCTCGAAAGTCTGCTGCAACGGGCCACCCAACTTTTAGCCGGTTTAAGCGGTTATATCGCTATCGTTACCCTCCCCCACACCCTCACCAATACCCTGCGTCATCTGCAATTAGTCCCCGTCTCGGACCGGCAGATTATGTTAATTATTGTTACAGATAGTTTACAAACACGCTCGGTTATGATAGAGATTCCTGAGTCTATGGCAACGGACAAGAAGGATGGATTAGCAGAAGAATTACAAATCCTCTCTAATTTTCTCGGGGAAAAATTAAAAGGTTATTGCTTGGCAGATTTAATTAACCTCGATTGGCGGCAAATCGAGCGAGAATTTGCCCGTTATACCCATTTTCTCCAACAATTAAGCCAAGAAATCGGCGCTAGTCTCCAATCCACTGCCACCCCGGAGATTATCGTCCATGGTGTCGCTGAAGTCATTCGACAGCCAGAATTCGCCCAATGGCAACAAGTACAAATGTTACTGCATCTATTGGAAGCAGAACAGGATCGCCTTTTACCCCTGATTTTACAAAGACCAGAACCGGAAAAATCAGCTAAAAAAGTCAAAATCACCATTGGTTCCGAAAATCCTCTGGAATCCATGCGCCCTTGTACTCTTATCTCCGCTTTTTATAAACAGGGAGATACTCCCGTCGGTAGTGTTGGCATTATCGGACCGACGCGAATGTTATACGAAAATACTATTCCCCTGGTGGAATCCACCGCTAACTATCTCAGCGAGGCTATAAGTAAGTAGATATCCCCCGCAAAGGTTCGGGAATGGGACAATCGACAGTAAACTCTAAAATTGTCTCACCATCCCCCAAATAGCCAGAATTGGCAAAACAGAGCAACATCCGCACCAGCGCCACCCACACCTCCGCATCGAACTCCCAATCCTGTCCCCGACGCGCTCCACAGGCGATCGATTTTAGCGCCCAAAAATAACTATTTCTCACCACTGAACCGCCTTTTTTGTAAACCGGCACATCCTCATGGTGAATATAAAGAATATCATCTTTAGCGATCGCTCTCATCGGTGGCTAGGAAGGTTGCGGGAATTTTCAGTTGACTGTCCTAGATAGGGTTTGCTGAAAAAGCTTTTCGGTGGTGGCAGGGTGTGGGGTGTGGGGTGTGGGGTGTGGGGTTTTACCAGTTTTGAGGTGGTCAACTACCTAATTTTCAGGGAAAAAGTACCTGAATTTTCCCCCGATCCCCGCAA
>NZ_JASJFB010000090.1:0-1816 GCF_030065455.1 Microcystis sp. M53602_WE12
AATAGCGACTCTTGTTCGGGTGTGGGGTAAAATCGGAACGAGTAGGCTTTTTCCATGTCTCACATTTTAGCATATATTTCGTAAACGATGCTCATATTTAACAGTAAAGCCGTCGTAGAACGACGGGGTTTCAGACCCAAATTTTCGATGAAAGAACGCAATTTCAGCGTCCCCGGTCTAAGGTCCCAGGTAGAACAATCTGGTCGCGTGGTCGAGGAGTCCCTCGATTCTCTCAAACAATCCCCAGAATTAATCGCAAAGAAGCTGATCCAACGTACCAAGAAGGAACCAGAACAGATGACCTAACCTTGATCCTACAGGGTGCGATCGATCGAGAACGCCGTCGTCTGTTACATTGGTTTCTCATCTGTCAGATCACGGGTTTGTTATCTGGTGGGGTCATATCCTTTTCTCTTAAAGGTGAACCCCTATCGGGAGCGGGTTGGGGATTGGGCATCGGTAATCTCCATTTCGGGGTGTCTGTCGGTTTTCTATCGAGGAAATAGTCGTTACCCGATAATCACGCTTAAGGTTGCGACCACGCAGTTGCCGTGAGACTTCAGACGTTCGTTTTGTCGAACGTCTGAAGTCTCACCCTGTCAAATCATCTCCTTACCACCCGGCCCGCTTTCAACAAAATCGAGTATGTCTTCTGGATACTGAAAGTCTTCTGGGATGCTGGCCAACGGTGAAGTTAGGCAGATGGCAACTTCAATTACTTGCGATTTTTCCAGTATCCAGGCTCACGACTGCAATGCATGACTGCCAAAATCAGAATGTAGTCTTGCTCAATTGTGTAGAGAACACCGTAAGGAAACTTACGCGCCATACACCGCCGAACATCTTCATCAATTGCAGCGTAACGGGTTGGAGACTCCCTGATCCGATAAACTGTATCCTCGATCGCGTTTATGAACGCTTGAGCAACCTCAACTCTCTGCTCTGTGTAGTATTGAACTGCTTCAGCGTATTCATTCAGGGCTTCAGGATGAAATACGTACCTCATGGCTCAATCAGCCGTCTGACTTGGGCTAAAGCGTCTTCGCCTGGAATTGGTTGAATAGAACCATCTCGCACCTCATCTCTTCGGCGCTTGGCTTCAGTTACCCAAACTGCCTGAATTGCTGAGTCGGTATCGAATTCCAAGCTTTCCACCAACTTGTCTGCTAGGAATGCTCTTGATTCGCTAGGCAGCGACAATATTTCCTCAGTCAGTTGCTCAATTGATCGCATAGTCCCCATCCCTCGCAGAAGGCTCAATCCTGAATGAATTGTATCAAACTTTGACATGAGACGAATTTGAGGAAGCAATCGTCCACCTCAGATCCCACATTATACGGCTTGGTTAGTTGCTCGAAACATTTCGCACCTCTTCGACTAATTTATGCACCTCTACTCCTGAAAAGTGCCTTTGCCCACAACCATTCCACAAGTTCTCAAATTGCTCTCTAAAATGTTTATACCAGTGAGGATCTCGATCGGGTCGCAACTCAAAAGTAGGGGCAAACGAATCAGAGTGGTGTGGGTACATTTCAACGATTATTCGTCCATACGGCTCATCAGGGTCGATCACCACTATGCCAAAGGCTGGTTTGTATGGAAGTAACCCTAATTCGATTTTGTCAGAAGCATTGGCTAGCATCCCAACTCTCTCAAGGATAGGACGCAGCGTATCAATAGACCTCTTGCATAATTTTTTTATGGTATAATATAAGGTTTTGCTTTTTTCTCAATTCTTAGATTGAAGTGGAAAAAAGAATAAAATGTGATCTTAGGTCAGGAAATCATCTATAATTTTGCTATGTTTATTAGCAAA
>NZ_JASJFB010000857.1:0-3686 GCF_030065455.1 Microcystis sp. M53602_WE12
AGCGAACAAATGCTCTTGCCAGAATCAACCCCCTGGCAAGCCAGACTAGATAAGCTAAATCAACATAAAGATTCTCTGAAGAGATTGAATACTGACGGGGTGACAAGGAAGCCTGAAATCCCCATGATAAGCGAAGTCTAGCAAAATGTGGTCAAAAAAAGTTGCCATTATAAGTAGGGAGGCACAATTATTTGTAGGATGGGTTAGCAGTAGCCTAACATGATCGGGCGTTGGGTTTCATGCTTCAACCCAACCTACGTTCTAGGGTTGATTCAAGGTAGGGTTGATTCATGAATCAACCCTACCCCGACTGATTACTGTTTACTGTTCACTGAAAATACTTCCCACTTCCTAACTCATAATTGATACTCCTTTTTCTATTGCGCTAATATTCTGACTAGCTCTGCTTTCTTCATCTTGCTTAAACCAACGATTCCTTTTTCTTTGGCTAGAGTCTTTAATTCAGAAACAGTCTTGAGTTTGAGAGTTTCTTCTGAAAACTCCTCAATCACTGCATCTTGAGGAGTGAGATAAAAGAGAGTTTTGAGTAAATCTAATCCCTTCCCTTTTGTAATTCCACACTTGAGGGCAACAATTGAATCTAAACTCTTCCAGAATTGACGGGGAGCTTCATCAATCCTAGCAGTAGCAGTGGCTAATTTAACTGTTTTTAGGGGGCTATTCGGTTGTTCAATCAAGAACTGTAAAGCAGATTTAATTTCTTCTCTTGAAGCTGTTGACAAATTTAGTTTTGGGGTTTCTTCTCTTGCCAAAACTCTGGATATATTCCTAGCATCTTCTGTTCCATCGGCAATAATACACCAAATTCTTTCTAGTCCAGCCCTTTCAGCCACAGCATAAACAAATGAGTTGCCGATAACTTCATAGCGATCCTCTGATAGTTCTTTCACGATTACAGGCAGCCAATTGCGTCCACCTGTCTGCTGTAATAGTTTAGCAGTAGCTTCAATTAAAAAACTATCAGCATCGGTTCCATTAGTAATTTCTATTTCATCTAGGTATAGATACTTTAAAGTACCAATATCGGTATATTCCATCATTGTAAAAAATACTCCTTTGCTAAGTCTTTGTAATAGTCATGAGCGGAACGATGTTTATAAACGGCCGGCACGCGAGCGAAGGCAGCACTGGCTATAATAGCGTATTCTGGCAGGTGATGAATATGTAAATCTTTTTTGGCATCAGTGTATCTGGGATAAAAATAAGGTAAAAGGGTTTTGTCATTTTCTAGTATTTGATCAATTTCTTTTTGGGCAAGCTCTAACTGTGGTTGAGTAATCTTCTCACCGTTGAAAAAAATTGGTAAGGCTATGGGAGTCCCATCTTTTTTAAAATTTTGCATTTGCGGCAGAAACTCCTTGATGGCAGTGGCTGCATTATTAAGGGAGAATGAATTGTTATGTTTTGTGGGTAAGAGGACAACATCGGCAGCATAAACAGCCAGCTGGCTAGGAAATCGCCAATTGGGAGCTGCATCTATAAAGATGTAATCATATTCATATCTAGCTAAGTCTAATTTTCTATGGAGAGTGAATATTTTCATTTGAGAATTATACTGAAATTCCGGATACTCTGCCATTTTAGGATCAGCAGGAACAACATCGAAAGTAATTTTTAATTTTTTAGTCTGAAAAATGTAGATATAGGGACGAATCACTGATTTTAGATCAATATTGCGGTCAGTTAAAGCCTTTTCTAGTAGGCCATCTTCTGGGTTTATATTTAGGAGAGAGCTAGTTAAATCTCGTTGATTAAAATCAAAGTCTAAAACTAGAACTTTTTTACCTAAAAAAGCAAGAATAGCCGCAAGATTTATGGTTGTGGTGGTTTTGCCTACACCGCCTTTATTATTGTAAACAGTAACCGTTAATGCTTTGGGAGTCTTGTCAATTTTTGTCTTGATCCGAGCTACAGTCTCATCAATGTTCTCAGGAGTTATTGCTATGCAAGTAGTGGCAGGAAAAATGATTTTACCATGTTTTCTAAATAACTGGATGTGTGAACCGTTAGTGATAATTCCCCATTGGGCTGCTTGACAGTTATTCCCTAATAACTGACGCTTTAACTTATCGACAGTTGCCTTATAACCTGGACTATTTTCAGTTAAGTTAGTATATCTATCTTTTAACTCTATCAGCAGAAAAGGATTACTCTTTGTCTGCAAAAAAATATCGTTTTCTAGGTTTCTCCGAGTGGCAAAGTCGGTAATCCCACCGCCTCCCGTGTCGTACTCTGGAATTCTCTCCGTGGTTGAAAATCCTAAATATGATATCAGGTAAGGTGCAAAGTTGGTGCTAACGATCGCTTCCGACGCATCTTGAGGCAAATGCTGAAGATAAGATTTGAGACTTGTTACTCTGGGGGTGTTATCTTTCATTTCAGTTCACAAACTATAGACTAAAGTTAATGAATTACTGTTTTTTTGAGTATAACACCCCATCTCCTCAACCCCTAACCCATTATGGAAAAATTAACTAATCTCGATCGCATTGCTGAAGAAATTTTAGGTTTAATTCCAACAGAAACGGTTATCATTGCCCTATTTGACGGTGATAGTATTGATTATCGGGCGGGTGCAGGTAAAAACACCGGGGCAATTGTCGGCAAAAGGGGAGATATTGCCACGTCGGGATTGTGTACGGTGGTTTACCAGGGTAGTTGTCCGGTGGTGGTGGGACAAACCCTAGGAGATAATCGCATTCGTCAGGATATAGCGGTGGCTTTGGGGATAAAAACGGCTTTAGCTGTGCCAATTAGGATTAATAATCGGTTATTTGGTGCAGTAATGCTGTTAAACCGTCTCGATGGTCAGGAATTGACCGATCGAGATAGTTTATTAGTGGAGGAATATCTGAACTCGCTACTCAGAAATGAGGGATAGAAGGGGTTGGGTAATCCAGTTGAATGCTACGGCGATTTGATGGTTAAGGGTGGGCAGACGGTAGAGATAGACTAAGCGACGGGTAAGATGGGCAAGGGGACCGGCTAATTGTAGTCCTAAACCGCTAATCGTAGCTTCATCGATGCCGAGGGTCAACATTTCGCCTAAAGGTTGATAACGGAAGGGTAAAGCTGGTTTATCGTGGAAACTCGCCCAAATATTCCAAGCGCAGTAGTCGGACTGTTGAAGGGCCACTTGGGCCGTGGCAGCATAGGGTTTATCCTCTTGGTGGCGACCATCGGCCGCATCGCTGATCGCGTAGATCCCAGAGTTTTCGACAGTACCCAGTAACGGGGCGGCGGAAATTCTCTTAATCCCTTCTACAGCACAGGTTATGGCTTTTTGTCAACGGGGAAGTCCAGATATAAGATGAACGTAGGTTGGGTTGAAGCATGAAACCCAACGCCCGATCATGTTACGCTACCGCTAACCCATCCTACAAATAATTGTGCCTCCCTACTTAATACTAAATCTGGTTATTAAAAACTGATTATTTATTCCCCCTTTTGCATGAGTGCCTCTTGCATGAGTGCCTGTCTTTATAAGTAGCATAATGCTCAACGGATTTAGTATCAATTAATGTCTGTGAGTTGGCAAAATAGAAAAAGATAGCCTGGTTGTGTCTTATACCAAATTTCAAAAACTATGGCATACTTATAGAAAAGATGATTAAGTGGATAAATTAGCGATGCCAGTCGTACCCAAAATTGATATTGTTGAGTCA
>NZ_JASJFB010000272.1:0-1076 GCF_030065455.1 Microcystis sp. M53602_WE12
ATAAAATTATTGTACTATCATTACTCCCAGGGATGTTACCAAAATGTCTAACGAAACCGTTACTTATAGTCTTGAATCTGTCCTCAAGGAAATCAAAGACAGCATCAAGGAAGTTAACCAAAAAATCGATACCTTCCAACAGGATGTTAACCAGAAATTTGATAGCCTACAGAAGGATTTTAACCAGAAATTTGATAAAATCGACGAACGGCTAACTAAGCTAGAGGTAGGACAGGCAAAACTAACTGAGAAAGTCGATGGGATGGATAGAAGACTAGAAAAGGTGGAAGGAACCCAAAAAAATCAAGTTTGGACGTTAATTATTCTTTTAGGAGGGGCCATCGGCACGGCAGCGTGGCGCTCTTTCTTTTCTGGTAATCCTTAGAAATATTACTATAATTTCTCACTTTAGGGTAGTTATGAGGGGAAATTAGCAGATGTCAAACTCAGGTTAAAAATAAGGGATTCCTAACCCATCCTACCCCTAATTATGCTTTCCTCAACCATCTTTTTAACAATCGCCACAATGCCACTATTATCCCCCCAATTAAAACTAAAGGAAACATAACCACCCCCAGAAAGAAAGCAACGATTAAGGGATATTTTCGGGTTTCTAATTGCCGAATTTCATCATCGCACTTTTGAACATATCCTGCTAACCCCAATGCTTGATATAATTCCCGCGCTTGAAGAATTGCTTCTTTCGCTTCCGATATACGTTTGAGTTTATAGTAGGTAACTCCCAGATTAAACCAAGCATTCGCTTCACCCCCCCGATCACCGATTTCCCGAAAGATTGCTAAGGACTGTTGATGAAACTCGCTCGCTTTTTGGTATTCTCCTAGGGAACAGTAAACATTGCCTAAATTATTGTAGGATTTCGCTTCACCCCCCCGATCACCGATTTTTCGCGTGATTGCTAAGGATTGTTGATAAAACTCGATCGCTTTTTGGTATTCTCCTAGGGAATCGTAAACAGTGCCTAAATTATTGTAGGATGCCGCTTCACCTCCCCGATCACCGATTTCCCGTGTGATTGCTAAAGACTGTTGATAAAACTCGATCGCTTTTTGGTA
>NZ_JASJFB010000067.1:0-23081 GCF_030065455.1 Microcystis sp. M53602_WE12
GTTAAAGTCCGATGTTAGTGCAAGAAAATAGGATTGGGACGTTCAAAAACCTTGCATTATCCTTCTTGTAGTACATCGCTTGGTACAAAAAACAAGGGCAACAAAGCCTAAAACGACCGACTCCTGACTCCTGACTCCTGACTCCTACCCCCAGGAAAAACTTTTTCAGCAGACCCTATATAAAAAAAGGAGTGAAAATAATCACTCCTACTGATAATCAGAAGAAAAAATGGCTTAAACCTAGAGAGCGTTGGCTCCCGCTACTACTTCTAGCAATTCTTGGGTAATAGCGGCTTGACGCGCCTTGTTGTAGGTACGGCTTAAAGTCCCGATTAACTCGCTGGCGTTCTCGCTGGCGTTGCTCATCGCCGTCATCCGGGCTGCTAATTCACTCGCTGCCGATTCCTGGAGAGCGCGCAGTAATTGGTTATTTAAGTACAAAGGTAGGAGAGAATCGAGGATTTGGACGGGATTCTGCTCAAAAATCATGTCTTGGGGAAAAACCTGCGCCGGTTGGCTGGCCATTTTTTCCCGTTGTACCTTAAATTTTCCTTCTTTAGTCACCAAACGGAAAATCTCGTCATCCTGTACCGCTAAACCTTGGGTAGTTAAAGGTAACAGGGTTTGAATCACCGGAGTGGCACTGATCAGGGAGATAAAACGAGTATAAATTAACTCGACGCGATCAACAGTTTCCGATAAAAATAAGGAAAGTAATTCATCCCCAATAGTGCCAGCTTCATCGGCAGTGGGAATCTGTTCGAGGTTGATAAATTTAGCGGCAATGGGAGCATTCCGGCGCTCGAAATATTGTGCCGCTTTCCGGCCGGCAACCACTAATTGATACTTAATCCCTTGCTCTTTTAATTCATTCATCCGTTGTTCGGCACGACGGATGACGTTAGTATTATAACCGCCACAAAGACCTCGATCGCCTGTCACTACCAACAGAGCCACGGTTTTTACTTCCCGTTGGGCCAGTAGGGGTAAATTAACATCACTAAAGGCTAAACGACCTTGGAGATTATAAAGGACCTGAGCGAGGGCATCGGCAAAAGGACGGGTACAGAGAACTTGTTCTTGGGCGCGGCGCACTTTTGCGGCCGCCACCAGACGCATGGCCTCGGTAATTTTTTTGGTATTTTTGACCGATTGAATTTGGTCGCGAATCGCTTTGAGATTAGGCATAATTCAGTTATCAGTTATCAGTTATCAGTTATCAGTTATCAGTCAAGAGTCGGGGTTTAGGAGGGAATGGAGAGGTGGGGAAACAGGGAAATGGGGAGATAGAGAAATTTCAACTCATACCCCAAAACCCCAAAACCTCAACACCCCATCCCCCAAAACCTAACCCCCATTACCAACATTTATTTACTGATTACCGAGATTATTTAAAAGCCTGTTTGTACTCATTGATGCCATCTTTGAGCAGGCCTTCCGCTTCGTCGTTGAGTTGTTTTTCAGTGCTGACGATCTCAACGTAGCGAGGTTTGCTGGTTTTCAGGTATTCCCGTAAACCGGTGCAGAAATCGATAACTTTATCGGTGGCGATATCGTCGAGATAACCGTTTAAACCGGCATAAACCACCGCCACCTGTTCCCAAACGGCGAGGGGGAAGTTTTGGGGCTGTTTGAGGATTTGACGCAGACGTTGACCGCGAGCGAGTTGTGCTTGGGTGGCCGCATCAAGGTCAGAAGCGAATTGAGCAAAAGCTTCTAATTCGTCAAACTGGGCTAATTCGAGTTTTAATTTACCGGCAACTTTCTTCATCGCTTTAGTTTGGGCCGCCGAACCCACGCGGGATACGGAAATACCAGCGTTAATAGCGGGACGGAAACCAGCGTTAAAGAGGTCGGTGGAGAGGAAGATCTGACCGTCAGTAATCGAAATTACATTGGTGGGAATGTAGGCAGAAACGTCACCGGCTTGGGTTTCGATAATCGGCAGGGCGGTCATGCTGCCACCACCGAGGGCATCGCTGAGTTTAGCGGCGCGCTCTAGTAAACGGGAGTGGAGATAGAAAACGTCGCCGGGGTAAGCTTCCCGACCGGGAGGACGACGCATGAGCAGGGATAGCTGACGATAAGCTTGAGCCTGTTTGGTGAGGTCATCGTAGATAACTAGGGTCGCTTTGCCTTTATACATGAAGTATTCGGCGATCGAAGCTCCGGTGTAGGGGGCGATATACTGGAGGGTGGCGGGGTCGTTAGCGTTAGCGGCCACCACCACGGTGTAATCCATAGCGCCTCTTTGGGTGAGGGTGTCGATTACTTGGGCGACGGTGGAGGCTTTTTGACCGATGGCGACATAGACACAGATCACGTCTTCGCTTTTCTGGTTAATGATCGTGTCAATGGCGATCGCTGTTTTACCGGTTTTTCTGTCACCGATAATTAACTCCCGTTGACCACGACCGACGGGAATCATGGCATCGATAGCGGTAATGCCGGTTTGCATCGGTTCACAGACGGATTTGCGAGCGACAATACCGGGGGCGGGGGATTCCACCAGACGGGTTTCGCTGGCGAGGATGTCCCCTTTACCGTCGATGGGACGACCGAGAGCATCAACCACGCGGCCGACTAAGGCTTCACCCACGGGAACCTGAGCGATTTTACCGGTAGCTTTCACCGTACCGCCTTCTTTAATCCCGAAACCGTCACCCATTAACACTGCACCGACGTTATCTTCTTCGAGGTTAAGGGCGATGCCGACGGTTCCATCTTCAAATTCTAATAGTTCTCCCGACATGGCCTGTTGTAGGCCGTAGATGCGGGCAGTACCGTCACCCACTTGCAGGACGGTTCCCACGTTGGAGACCTGTACTTCTTGGTTATAGGATTCGATCTGTTGACGAATAATCGTGCTAATTTCGTCGGGTCTGATAGCTACCATAGTTTAATCTGGGAAAAAGTAAAAAATTAGAAGGTGAAAAAACGGCAAAAAAGAGAGATTAGATGACCTTAGCGCAGGGAGAGGCTGAGGCGTTGTAGTTGACCGCGAATGCTGGCATCAAAGACCTGAGAACCGACTTTGATCACCACACCACCGATCAGGCTGCCATCAACTTTGGTTTTCAGTTCGACCACGTTCGCCCCGGTGAGGGTTTTCACTTTGTCGATGACGATTTGTTTTTGGCTATCGTTCAATTCGGTGGCCGAGGAAACTTCCGCTAAAACGGTGTTAGTCAGCACTCTGGCCAGGGTGAGATATTGTTGACAAACGGGTTCTAAAAATTGAATCCGACGTTTATCGACCAATAACATCATGAAGTTAGTTAAATAGGGATTGGCGCTGCTCCCCATTACTTGGGAAAGAACGGCTTTTTTAGCTTCTTCTTTGATGACGGGATTGCCAATAAAAGCTCTTAGATCGGGAGCATTTTCCAACAATTCTAAGAGGGATTTAATTTCGCCGCCAATCGCTTCTAATTGTCCGCTGCTTTGGGCGACGGAAAGTAATGCTTGGGCGTAGGGTTCGGCGATTTCTGAACTGATTAAACTTCCCTGCATCTATTTACCTCCTAGGTTGGCCAAACTGCGATCAATTAGGGTTTGTTGTACCGATTCTTCCAGGCCGGCGCTTAATTGGGATTCCACATTAGCTAAGGCTAAAGCGGTAATTCTTTGGCGTAATTCTACTAAAACGCGATCCTGTTCCGCCGAGAGATCTTTAGCGGCACTTTCGCGCATTCTTTGAATATCGAGTTCGGCTTGGGCGGCGATGTCGGCGGTGACAGTTTTAGCTCTATCTCGAGCATTATTGATAATTTGTCCCGCCTCTTGTTTTGCTAGGGCGAGTTTTTTCTGTTCTTCGGCGAGGGCGTTAGCGGCAATATTTTTCCGGTTTTCAGCTTCGGCTAAAGCTTCCGCAATCTTCGACTGACGTTCTCCGAGGATTTGTCCGAGAACTTTGCGGCCGTAGAAGATGATTAAACCGAGCAGAATCGAGAGGTTAAATAGGTTAGTTCCTAGGATATCGGTGTTGATGCCGAATCCTTCTGCTGCCGCTTCCTTCGCCTCCGTGGCTAATAATAAAACTGTGTCGATGATCATGATTATTGAGGGCGGGGAGTAGGTTATTCAGTTATCAGTTATCAGTTATCAGAGGTAAGTTATCAGTCTTCTAACTCCTGACGACTGAGTTCTATCTTTTTACTGATCACTGTTATTAACCAATGGCTGGGGTTTAGCGAACGAGTTCGGGGCCGAGGAGTTTTTCGAGAATTTGACGGGAAAGAGAGGCCACTTGTCCTTCTAGAGAACGAAAGGCTTCTTCTTTCTGTTGGGCAATTTCGGCGGCGACGGCTTCCTTACGGGCGATCGCTTCTTTTTGGGCTGCGGCAACTCGTTCGCTGGCTAGTTTTTGGGCCTCGGCCTGCGCTTGGGCGATAATCTCTTGGGATTGTTTACGAGCCGAAGTTAATTGCAATTCGTACTCTTGTACCAGTGCTTCGGTTTTGGCTAGTTGTTCTTTGGCTCCGCCTTCAGTTTGCCGAATATACTCCGCCCGTTCATCTAAAACTTTACTGAGGGGTTTATAAAAAACGGCGTTCAGGATCACTGCCAAAAGAATAAACTGTAGTGCCATCACTGGCAGGGTGGCATCGAAATCAAACATTGATTTATTCCTGATAAATAGAAGCTATAGACAGGTTCAAAAAAGGAAGATGATCCCCCTGCTTTAACAATAAACAGTCAGGGGGAATCACTAAAATTCCCTTAACTAGCTATCAGCCTTCCGTCCCCAAAACCAGATTTTTTAGTTGGCTGCTTTGGCGTTTTTTGAGAGTTTTGAAAACTCCGCTGCCAAGCTGAGGACTGGGGGCTGATAGCCCACTGCTTTTTTAATTAGGCGAAGGGGTTAGCGAACAGTAAAACGAGAGCGATAACCAAGCCGTAGATGGTTAAGGATTCCATGAATGCCAAGCTGAGGAGAAGGGTACCACGAATTCTTCCTTCAGCTTCGGGTTGACGGGCGATACCGGAAACAGCTTCTCCAGAAGCGGTACCTTGACCAACACCGGGGCCGATAGCGGCTAAACCAACGGCGAGGGCGGCGGCGATAACGGAAGCGGCAGCTACTGTGGGGTTCATGGTGATTTTTTCCTCTATTTACTAATCAATTTCAATCTGTTGTTTACAGAGCGCGTTCTCAGCCGTAAAAAATGGCTGGTTTTCTGCTCAAAACTCCCGAAAGAGTTTTTGGGAAAGAACGATCTGGGAATTCAGTTGCTCATCCTGAATTCGACCAATAATTTCTTAGTTATTATCCTATTATTTGGACACTTTTTCCTAAGAAATTTTTCTTTTTTCGTCCCTCGCTTTTAAGCGTGTTCTTCTTCGTGTTCCGATTCCAGGGCCTCATGGATATAGGCCCCGGCAAGGGTGGCGAAGACAAGGGCCTGAATAGCGCTGGTAAATAAACCGAGAGCCATCAGGGGTAGGGGTACGACTAGGGGGACAAGGAAGACCAATACGGCTACTACCAACTCGTCTGCAAGGATGTTTCCGAAAAGACGGAAGCTGAGGGAGAGGGGTTTGGTAAAGTCTTCTAAAATTTTGATCGGTAATAGCACGGGAATCGGCTCTAGGTAGTGAGCGAAGTAACCGAGTCCTTTTTTACTGATGCCTGCGTAGAAGTAAGCGAGGGAAGTCAGTAGGGCTAACGCCACCGTGGTATTGATGTCGTTAGTGGGGGCGGCTAATTCTCCTTCGGGCAGTTCGATTAACTTCCAAGGAATCAAGGCCCCTAACCAGTTAGAAACGAAAATAAATAAAAATAGGGTGCCGATGAAGGGCAACCAGGGTCGATATTCCTTTTCTCCTAGCTGGTTTTTGGCTAAATCGCGCAGAAATTCCAGAACGTACTCCATGAGGTTTTGAATACCGCTAGGGACTTTCTGGATTTTGCGGGTAGCGGCGATCGAGGCGATGATTAAGATAGCGAAGACGATCCAGGAGACCGCGATCACTTGCCCGTGAATTTTTAGTCCGCCGATGTGCCAGTACCAGTGTTGTCCCACTTCCAGGGAAGCGAGACTATAAAAATTAAGCACACTTAAACTGTCTAACATTTCCACCTTGGGGAGATTCAGGTTCGCAACTCAGGGTTATTTTGAACGGTTAAAGGGTTTAGGAATCGGCTTTCTGCTCCAGCTTGAAGATGGTTTGCAGGGTATAGACGATGATTGCGCCTTTATAGGTCAAAAAACCCAAAAAAACTGGCACTATGTGCAGTTCTTGCCAACGACTGGCGATGATGATTAATCCAGCGAATAGGGCTAATCCTTTTTTGCCTACCCGATTTTTCGTTACCCCCAATTTTTCCACTTCCCCGGCTAGGAGTTTTAGGTAAACAACTCCCACCATTGCCCCTAATAGGTAATTAAGGGCAGTATTGAGGGAATAAAACAGCCACACGGGTATAAAGATCAGACCGCTTAAGATCAGGGTGGTGATCAATAGGGTGTTTTGTAGTTGATAGTATTCCCGCATCGGATCTGACGACGGGTTGGTTTCTGGGGTTGGGGGAGATTCGATCGATGGGTCAGACAAGGTACACCTAAATCAGCGATAGACTAATCTCAATATCTGGATTGCTTTCCCAGCTATGACGCTCAGGTAAGCCACAAGACATATTATCACGGCAGTGGCAACAATTATTAAGCAATTGTAAATTGTCTTGATTCCCCCCGCTCGCAGCCGTCAGCTTTTTTCTCTCCCCCTCCCCTGCTCCTTTCTCCCCACTTCCCCAACTCCGGCGCCCCCTCTTGCCTGTTCCCTAAAACCAGAGACTTCCTACCTCACTATTAAGATCACTGCGATAAGTAGTCGTGCAAAATTAATTTCCTAGTCGAGACTCCGAGACTCCGAGACTCCGAGACTCCGAGACAGCTATCAGGGATCGGATTTGAGTTTTCAGTTCACTGTTTACTCACATCAGCAAAAGGCTGACGGCTGAGAGCTTAGATGTGTAATTAATTTTGCTTAGGTACTTAACTGTGTTTTTGAGGACATTGTTTCTTGTCCCTACTCCTCAATAAACCCGAACCTGAAGGAAAATTTACCCCTACCCCCTACCCTAAAAGAAAAATTTTTTCTGGAAGGTTTTTCAGCATCAGGGTTTGATGATTTGAGTGCAAGCTTGATCAGTTTAACTAATATCATCCTTGCCCTTGCGGGGGGTTAAAATTTGCTGCTATAAATAAGAAAAAAAGTTTTTGTGTGCTTCTCTCTGACAACAATCTCTAGGCAAAAAGCCAGAGATTTTTTAAAAAAGCTGATAACTGATCACTGATAACTGATCACTGATAACTGAACACTGATAAAAACTAACTAGGAACAATATTTAAGAAAGCATCGAAGTCTTTTAATGCTTCTTGGAATTGATTAGCAGCAAGACTAGCATCTTTTTCTTTGGCTGCCGCATCGATACGTTCAAAGTGAACGAAAAGATTTTTCGCTAACTGCTTGGCTTTTTCTTGGTCTTTGGGCAGTAAATTACGGGATAATCCTACCATTTCCTGACGCAATTGCCCCAAAGGACCGTGGATATAGGTGCGAGTATCTACCCAATTTTTGTCAGCGATGAGGTCTTGCAAAACGCTCATTTTTTGGCGAAATCCTTCTATGGGTTGGATGTAAACCTGTAACTGTTCGATTTTTTGGGGACTGTAAACGGTGGGGATAGTTGCTTGGGGACCACTGCAACTAACCAGCAGGGTAGTAACTAGGACTAAAACTAGGGAAATAATCGAGCGAAGACGTGGCATTGGTTTATATGTACTATTTAACAAGCTATTGACGTTCTCTCCCTTAACCAGTCAAGGTATCGGGACGATTTTTACTTTATCAGAATTTTGGGTTTAAAACCTCGCCCCTTTTAGGGCATCCATTGGTCACATCTTTCATTAACAAAAAGAGAAGAAACTTAAAAAGGGCTCTTCTCGACTTTGTGTAATAAGTGGGTGGGTGGAATTAAATATAAGATAAACGTAGGTTGGGTTGAAGCATGAAACCCAACGCCCGCATGGGTTACGCTACCGCTAACCCATCCTACAAATAATTGTGCCTCCCTACTTAAGTTTAACTTATATAGTAGCGATCGATCTTTGTGTCCTCTGTGTCTCTGTGGTTCCTTCCACTGAAAAGTTCCTGAACAGTAATGATTGTAACGGAAATGGAATGACGGGACGCATTAGCAATAACTTGGGGATGATTGCCAAGAATTAGGGAAATATGGTCAGTATCGAGAATATATTGAGACACAAATCTTTATCCTCTACAGATAATATGAGGGATCTACTTCACTGTCATCATCTAAAGTACGTTCTGCTTGAAGTGTATCCATGATTTCTTGAAAATCTGCGTCATTTTCAAAGATACCTGCAAATTCTCGCCAATTGGGTGAGGGGTTATCTAGGGGTGTTGTCCATGATATCGTTTCAATTTGGCTAATTTGTTCGATAAAGGTTGTTTGTAGTTGGGAAATGGCTTCTTCTTTGGTGGGTGCTTGGACTCGAAAATGAGGCAATTCAGCGATAGATACAGCATATTGACCATTTTTAAGGGTTTCTATCAGTATTTTTACCTTTAGATTAGCTGATGGTTGGGAGGGTGGGATATTGAGATTGATGACCATAGCATTTTGTTGATTTATCGCTTTACTTCCTTATTTTAAATGACTCATCTGGTATATAAGGTTGTTTTAAAGAGTAGATATTTTTAATATATTCAACTAAAAGGTTGATTTTATTTTGATTTTTACAATTGATACTTAGTTCAAAAAAATTACAAAATTGATCGTCATTAAGCCTACTATACATTGCATAGGAAATCGACATTCTAATTAATTTTGTATCCGTTAAATAGTCTTCTATGTTAAAATTAAACATAAATATCCTCTTGGCTCTAAATTTATATTAGAGCTATATTGCTATTTATTTTTCCCTTAGAGTCAAATTTTTTAAGATTCTTTCGATGTTTGCAGTTTCTCATCTCAGCAAAAGAGAGAAAACAGCGATCGCAAACTGCGCCTTCAAATTCTTCAAACTCCCACAAAGCAGCAATCTTAAACTTTTTCTCACGATTTGGACATTTAGACAACAACTTTAAGTCATGCTTCTCACACCTCCCAACCGACTTAAACTGCCATTCAATCCGATGACAAAGCAACTCATCATTTCTGTTCAAATTGTTTCATAAAAGCTCGATCGATCCGATCTTTCCATAACCATAATAACGGTGATTGACATCCGAAACCGCCCCAAGATGCGATCGCTTTTTGGTCTCCTGTCCCGATTAAACTGAGATAATTTTTCTGGGGAAAATAGGGTTTTAAGGGCTGATTTTGCAGAATTCTTCCTAAATTATCGAACAGTGGTTTACCTTGTCGGACGGCAAAAACTCCTGCTTTCGGACGGGGATAATCTGGAATCGTGGCAATATCTCCCACGGCAAAAATATGGGGATGGGAAAGAGATTGCAGATAATTATTCACTAAAATAAACCCTTTTTCATCTGTCAGTAATCCTGACGCTTTAATCCAACTAGGGGCCGAGGCAGTCGTTACCCAAATTGTATAATCCGTGGGTAAAACTAACCCCGATGAACAGATAATCTGATCTGCTTGCACTGCCGTCACATCCGTTGATAAATATAATCTAATTCCCCTTTGTTTAAAAATATTCTCTAAACGTTGACCGACCCAATTATTATGGGCTGGTAGTAGTTTTTTTCCTCGATGAATTAGAGATAAATTCAAATTACTGCTAGAGTTGAGAATTTTGGCCAAACGGGACTGCATATTTAAAGCTAATTCGACCCCGCCCGCGCCACCACCAACAATGACGATATTGAGAGGATTATTGGGGTTACTAACCGCTTTTTTCAGGATTTCTTGCCATCCTTCCCGAAAAATCGGCACCGGTTTGGCGGGAATAGCGTACTCTTGAGCGCCGATAACATTATCTACTGCCGGGATGCTGCCGATATCGATCGAGAGATAATCAAAGGG
This sequence comes from Microcystis sp. M53602_WE12, assembly GCF_030065455.1. Classification (NCBI taxonomy): domain Bacteria; kingdom Bacillati; phylum Cyanobacteriota; class Cyanophyceae; order Chroococcales; family Microcystaceae; genus Microcystis; species Microcystis sp. M53602_WE12. The sequence goes on from NZ_JASJFB010000067.1 coordinate 10,019, forward strand.
AATCTGTAAAGAATTATTACAAATTACTTGACATTTTTCCGTATCTATGGAATTAGCCTTGTCTAAACAGAATTGCGCTTGAGAATACCTAGCTAGAGAAGGTAAATCGATATGAGTCTCAGCAAAATCATAAAAACCGGCGATGTGGCCGGGTAACATTCCCGAATAGGGGGTATGGGTGACATCGCTAATTAAAGTTAATTGAACGTTTTTTAGGGGTGATTGCCCCCAAAGACGAAGGGCGATCGCATGACTATGACCACCACCGATAAAAACCAAGCGCTTGACTAAATCCATAAAAAAACGGGATTGCTGCCAGAAAAGTTAAATTCTAATGAATATATCTTCTTACACAGAAATTCTGTTGCAAAATCGAGGGTAGATAGACAAAAACTCAAGACATCGGGGCCAGGAACTTTTAACCAATGACAGTCAATTGGGATTTTGATCTTTTCGGACTCGATATTCTTAAGCAAATTCTATCTATTATCTTCGCTTCCCAATAGAGAGAAGTCTATGCAAGAAGTTTATATCGTGGCCGCAGTCCGGACTCCAATTGGTCGTTTTGGTGGGGGATTGATGGGATTATCCCCGGCCGATTTAGGGGCAACAGTGATGAAATCTGCCCTAGAAATCGCTAATTTGCCCCCAGAAGCCCTAGATTTGTACATTTTCGGCAATGTTTTGGGATCGGGTCATGGTCAGTTAATTCCCCGACAAGCGGCGATTAAAGCAGGAATTCCCGTAAGCGTGGACGGATATCGGGTGGATATGGTTTGTTCTTCGGGAATGATTGCCGTTAGTAACGCCGCTACCTCAATTCGCGCTGGAGAAGCGGATCTCATCCTCGCCGGTGGCATCGAATCCATGTCCCAAACTGGCTTTTTTCTCTCCCATCGGGCCCGGTGGGGTTATAAATTCCTCATGGGTGCGCCAGAACAATTAACGGATTTATTACTCCACGATGGCCTAACCGATGCTACCACGACTGAGGGCATGGGTTCCCAAGTCGATCGCCTCTGTCTCGATCGCGGGGTTTCTCGGCAAGCATTAGACGAAATTGCCGCCTTATCCCACCAAAGAGCGGCCACAGCCACAGAAAAAGGCTGGTTTAAGGGCGAAATCGTGCCAATTGAGCTTAAATCTAAGAAAGGTTCCACAATTCTTGATCAAGATGAGGGTATTCGTTCCGATAGTACCCCGGAAGGTTTAGGAAAACTGCGGCCGGCTTTTAATCCGTCGGGAGTTTTAACCGCAGGGAATAGTAGTCAGATTTCCGATGGGGCCGCCGCTATCCTTTTAGCCAGTCAAAAAGCTGTGGATCAGTACGGTTTAAAACCAATTGCCAAAATCCTTGGCGGCGCTGTGGGTGCTGGCAAAACCGATCGCTTCCCAGAATTCCCCGTCCTAGCGGTGAAAAAATTGCTGGCATCTTTAGATAAAACGATCGAAGATTTCGATTTAGTGGAAAATAACGAAGCTTTTGCCTTAAATAATCTGCTTTTTGAGATGGATCTGGGGTTAGCGAGGGAAAAACAAAACGTTCACGGTGGTGCGATCGCATTGGGTCATCCCATCGGCGCTTCCGGAGCGCGAATTCTGGTGACGTTAATTAACGCGTTGAAAGTACAGGATAAAACCCTCGGTATGGGGGCCATCTGTCATGGGACCGGTGGCGGAACAGCGATCGCAATTGAAAGAGTTTAGGAGGAAAAAGCTATGGTATCTCTGGGACTAGAGGAGAAAGTTATCGTCGTTACCGGCGGAAATCGAGGCATTGGGGCGGCTATTGTCTCTCTTTTGATAGAATTGGGGGCCAAGGTGGCCTACACGGATTTAGCCACGGATAATCCCCAGGGTTTAGGCATTGTCGCCGACGTGACTAAGTTGGAATCTATGGAAGCGGCAGCTAAACAAATTGAAGCGGAATTGGGACCAGTGTACGGCATCGTCGCTAACGCGGGGATTACCAGAGATAACTTTTTCGCTAAATTAACGCCGCTAGATTGGGATTTAGTGATTAATGTCAACCTAAAAGGGGTTAATCACACGATTAAACCGTTTATTGAGGGAATGTACGAACGACAAGCGGGATCGATCGTTTGTATTAGTTCTATTTCCGGTGATCGCGGTAATGCCGGCCAAACTAATTACGCAGCCACAAAAGCGGCAGTTATTGGTTTAGTCAAATCCCTAGCGCGAGAAGCTGCCCGTTATAATATTCGCGCCAATGCGATCGCACCGGGGTTTATTAACACGGAAATGACTTTAGCGATTCCCGATAAGGTTCGCGATAAAATCACCGCCGAAATTCCCTGTCGTCGCTTCGGTGAACCCGCAGATATCGCCTGGGCAACTGCCTATTTACTCTCTCCTATTGCCAGCAGTTATGTCTCTGGAGAAGTCCTCAGAGTTAATGGGGCCCACCACACCTAATCAGTTATCAGTTATCAGTTATCAGTTATCAGTGGGTAAGTTATCAGTTATCTAATTCAAAGATGGAAAATGTGTTTGTTATCGAAAAAATCGGGTCTAAAACCTCGCCTTAAGGCGAAAAGTTTTTGGAGCGGGGCATAAATCCCCATTACAAAAACGGCCTCCTGCTCCTTGCCTCCGTTATTTAGCGCCCGTTTAGCTAGTAAACAGGAGAGAAAAAATTATGAATCAGGAGTCTGAAGAAACGGTTAATGACGAGATGCGAACTGAATATGACTTTTCTGGTGGTATTCGTGGCAAATATTATCAAGCTTATCGACAGGCTAGTAATGTGATAATTCTCGATCCCGATGTGGCGGAAATTTTTCAGGATTCAGCCTCAGTCAATGAAGCGTTAAGATTACTGGCAAAAATTGCCAAGTCTGGAAAAATATGACTTATCAGTTATCAGTTATCGGGTGTAGAGTAGGTTAGTAAACTAGCGAAATCAGCGTTAAAGGAAAAGGGCAAAAATAATGGATAAACCGACACAAGCTTGGAGTGAGATGGCTACCGATTACGTCAATCTTTGGACAGAAACCGGGGCAAAAATGTGGTCAAGTTGGTTTGATATGATGGGGGCGATACCGACTCCTATGGGCAATATTAAACCAGAATTACAAGAGGCAACCCAGCGCTATTTCGATAATCGGGATTTATTGATCAAATTCCTAAAATTATCGGTGGAAGCTTGGGAAAGTATCTTCCCGAAAATGCAAACAGGAGAAGACTGGCAAACAATTTTAGATAATTATACCCAACAGATGCGCGGTCAACTGAATAGTTTTACTACTACCACTTCCCAAAGTAGTCAAGATGTCAGTCAACTATGGACAATTTACCTGCAACAATTACAAAGTCTCAATCATTTATGGTTCGATCCTTTCGTCCTGTCAAATGACACAATAACCAAAGCTTGGTTAGGTAATACTTCTTCTTTGATCGAACTCAATAATATCTATTGGCAGAAGTTTTATGATGAAACTTTTGGCCAATGGTTACAGATGCCTTTATTGGGATTGCCGCGAGAATTTAACCGCAAATTACTCGATAGTTTTGAAACTTGGCGCATTCTTTATCAGGCTAGTATTAACTATCAAATTGTGCTGGCTGATATTCAAGTTAAATCCTTTGAAGCTTTAACTAAAAAATTAGTTTTCTTAGCAGAAAAAGGTCAACCTGTCAAGGATTGGCGAGAATTTCAAGATGTGTGGAGTGTCGTCGCTGATGATATTTTTGAAAAGGCTTTTTGTCAACCAGAAAACCTAAAAGTAAGGGGAAAATTTATTAATTCCCTCAATGATTATCGCCTCAAACAGCAGGATTTGATGGAAATTTACCTGCGTTCGATGAATCTGCCCACCCGCAGCGAAGTCGATGAAATTCATCGGACTATCTATGAATTACGCAAAGAGGTAAAAAGTCTCAAAAAAGCTTTAGGAGAAAAAAAAGCAGTAGAAAGTAACAATTAGTTAATTGTGCTTGACAATCAGTTATCAGTTATCAGTTATCGGATTGCAGTTTTCAGTATATAGTGTTAGGTGAAAACTTCGGAACTTTCTTTTCACTGATTACTGTTTACTGTTCACTGCTCACTGAAAAATCCCCACTTCCCCACTTTTCTAGGAGAATTAAATTATGTGGCCATTTTTGACGCAAGTGAAACTGGAAGATTTTACCCAAGATTATCTAGAATTAACTCAAAAAAATCTCAAAGGTTTAGACAATCTCAAACGAGTTAAAGAAGAAGATATTCAGTGTGGAGTCTCGGAAAAAGAAGCAGTTTATCGGGAAGATAAAATCATTCTCTACCACTTTAAACCCGTGGTCGAAAAACCCTTCGAGATTCCCTTGTTGATGGTTTATGCTTTGGTCAATCGTCCCTACATGGTAGATTTACAGGAAGGGCGTTCTTTAGTGGCAAATCTGCTGAAATTAGGCTTAGATATCTACTTAATTGATTGGGGATATCCCACCAGAAGCGATCGCTGGTTAACCCTTGATGATTATATCAATGGTTATGTCGATAATTGCGTCGATTTTATTCGTCAAAGTCACCATCTCGACAAAATTAATCTGTTAGGAATCTGTCAGGGAGGAACCTTTAGTTTATGCTATAGTTCCCTCTATCCCGATAAGGTAAAAAATCTGGTGACAATGGTGACACCGGTGGACTTTTATCAAACCGAGACCCTCTTAAATATGCGCGGGGGGTGTTCCTTGGGAGCCGAAGCATTAGACATCGATTTAATGGTAGATACCATGGGCAATATCCCGGGAGATTTTCTCAACTTAGAGTTTCTGGAATTGAAACCTTTACAGTTAGGCTATCAGAAATACCTTGATTTTCCTGACATCATGGAAGACGAATCAAAATTAGTTAATTTTCTGCGTATGGAAAAATGGATTTTTGATAGTCCCGACCAAGCGGGAGAATCCTATCGACAGTTTCTCAAGGATTTCTATCAGCAAAATAAACTGATTAAAGGGGAAGTGATGTTAGGAGATAAACGGGTAGATTTACACAATCTGACTATGCCAATTCTCAATCTTTATGCGGATAAAGATCACCTTGTCCCTCCCGCTTCTTCCCTCGCTTTAGGGAATTATATCGGTACTTCTGACTATACCGCTTGTGCTTTCCCGGTCGGACATATCGGAATGTATGTCAGTGGCAAAGTGCAACGGGATTTACCCCCCGCTATTAGCGATTGGTTGAAAGCAAGAGCTTAACAATCCTCGCACCTATCCCCTTTTCCCAGTTTGGGAGAGGGGTTTAGCACTTTTTTTCTCTACGGGTGTAACACAATACAACACATCGATAAAAAAACATCTACGGGCAGTAAAATAAACTTTTGTAACAGAGGATGTTAAGCACTGTTGCAAGATCGGGCAGAATCGGAGGATATCGTTCCTTTCGGCTAAACCCCTGTGGTACACTGCAAAGCGTACTCGCTCGTAAGTATGTAGGAGAAAACCTGAGTGTTAAGAGTCGCTGTTGTGGGTTCAGGGCCGGCCGGTTCTTCGGCGGCAGAAACATTAGCTAAAGCAGGCATTGAAACCTATTTATTTGAACGCAAATTAGATAATGCTAAACCCTGTGGTGGAGCGATTCCTCTCTGTATGGTGAGCGAATTTGACCTACCTCCTGAAATTATCGATCGCCGGGTGAGAAAAATGAAAATGATCTCCCCCTCTAACGTCGAAGTCGATATTAATCTCGATAATCAAGACGAATATATCGGAATGTGTCGTCGGGAAGTCCTCGACGGTTTTATGAGAGAACGCGCCCATAAATTAGGAGCGCATTTAATCAACGGAACCGTTTACGGTCTCGACATTCCCACCAATAGCACCGATCCCTATACCCTACACTACGCCGATCACTCCCACGGCAATTCCCAAGGGGAAATGAAATCTCTGAAGGTGGACGTGGTTATCGGTGCGGACGGTGCTAATTCTCGCATTGCCAAAGCTATTGATGCCGGGGATTACAACTATGCGATCGCTTTCCAAGAACGCATCCGTCTTCCCCAAGATAAAATGGCCTACTACGAAGACCTGGCGGAAATGTATGTAGGAAAAGACGTATCCCCCGACTTCTACGCTTGGGTATTCCCCAAATACGATCACGTCGCCGTCGGTACTGGCACAATGAAGGTCAATAAAGCCATGATTAAAGACCTACAAGCTGGTATTCGCGCTCGCGCGGCCCGTCGTCTGGAAGGTGGCGAAATCATCCGCGTGGAAGCTCACCCCATCCCCGAACATCCCCGTCCTCGTCGTGTAGTTGGTCGCGTGGCACTGGTGGGAGATGCTGCGGGAACAGTTACTAAGTCTTCGGGAGAAGGCATCTATTTCGCCGCTAAATCGGCGCGGATGTGTGCGGAAACCATTGTCGAAGTCACTAACGGCGGCCAACGTATTCCCACAGAGGACGAGTTAAAACTCTACCTCAAGCGTTGGGATAAGAAATACGGTATGACCTATCTGGTATTAGATATCCTGCAACGGGTTTTCTACCGTACCGATGCCACCCGGGAAGCTTTTGTGGAAATGTGTTCCGATAAGGATGTACAGAAGATGACTTTTGACAGTTATCTCTATAAAACCGTTGTTCCCGCTAATCCTCTCGTACAGATGAAGATTACTGCTAAAACTATCGGTTCTCTCCTGCGCGGTAACGCTTTGGCCCCTTAAAATCCATTGATAACCAGAAAACCCAATCTCCGGCGGTGGTTGGGTTTTCTTTTGGGTTGTTTCATCTCCTGTCTTGCTTAACAATTGAGATAGCAAATTCTCCTCAAATATGCCTGAATCGTGGGTAAGCAGCCCATATAAAGTTCATTTTGTCAAGGATTGTTAAGATGCGCTTACCCCTCGATGGGAGTCATGGTTTTCCTATTCCTAGGTCTTTCTTAATTGTAGGGAGAACTTGAGAATCAGAAATTGGAAACCCGTGATAAAGTGGATAGCCATCAGAATCATAACTGTTATTGGGATGAAATACATAAAACTTGTTTTTTTCTTTTTGATATCCATAGCGTTTTTTTTTATAATCTATGGAATGATTTAAGACTTCTTGAGCTTCTTCGATTGTTAAATCCATTGGAGTTCCTTTAACACTAGGTGCGGTTCCTTTCAATGATGAATCATGTTTAGGAGTTCCAGTGTAACGAGGACATAATTTTCTAGATTGAGTAATCTGGGTTAAATTTCTGATGGTAACATTTTCAGAGGATTGGTTTTTTTCTCGAAATGTTACCTCAACGGTTTCATCAACAAAATCGTCCGATTTTTGTAAACTGAGTAAACTACCTTTAAGTTTCACCGCTCCAGTTAAAGAACTCGATGTAATATTTTTGTTGTTAAAATAGCATTCGCAAGATTCAAGCAATACTTGGTTATCGATAAATGGTCCCTTGGTTAAAATTCGTATCAACAATTTAGCCAGCACTTGCTCTTGTGGATGAGGAGACTTTATTTTTTGGCAAATCCATTGATGAATAGTAAGATTAGATAATATTTTTTGTTGAGATAAACTACTATGAGTCTGGATAGGATAATTGTTCTGTATAGGTTTTACTTCTTGGATGATATCATATAAGTTTTTGAGCAGTTCGTAAGCCTCATTGTCGTTTTTAGCTTGCCCAGTAAAAGAAAGTTCATTAATCAAAAACTTCATTTTAAAGCAACTCCATTAAATCTTTTTCCACTTGATCAAAAAATCCATCAGGCCACTGATCAATTCCTCCGTCTTGATAAAGAATGGGTGAAATAACTTCTGATACAGCTTGTCCTTGTTTCAAATATCTTTGAAAATAATGAATTCGTACATCTTGAGCATTAATTTTCTTATTTTTTACCGCTCGACGAATACCATTTAAGACATGATCACTATGAGTTTCTACTATAATTTGTACCCCACAGCTTGCCGCTAATGCTAACAGTTCTCCTATCTTAGATTGTCCTTTTGGATGAAGATGTGCTTCAGGATTTTCTAATAAAATTAACGTATCTGTAACAGATGATAATAAAGCCACAACAATAGGTAGTATATATGTAATACCAAACCCAGTATTTGTAGGACGATAAGGATTACTCAGTCCGTAAGAGTATTGTAAACTGACTAAATCCATTTCTGGATGAGATGAGATTATGATTCTAGTTCCAGGGCTAATTTCTCCAATCCAAGCTTCCACTTGATTTTTAAAACTTGTAGAAATTGCTTGAGGATGTTCTAATTTTGAATCTCTAATTTTCTCTTCTTCGTAGATAGAAAGAAAATGTGCTGTAAATTCTCCCTTACTTCCAAGCTGTTTATGCTGTTTGACTTGAAATTCTGAAATTTCAAAATGTGGACTTGGAGACATTCTTTCTGCTCGTAGATAGTAAAATTTATCAGTAAAAAGATTGGATCGGTAAATTTCTTGAGGAATAGTATCTTGGGACAGGGGAGATAGTTGAAGAACATCAGAATTAGGATCATATTCAAAAACCCATGAACTTTTACCATGATCTGCGCTGGTAATTTCAAAAGTAATTGAATCTTCTTTTGCACCTTCAAAGAGAGCGTCTTTAGCTGTTCCAATACGAACTAAATCACCATTTAATGCTAATCCTTCCTTTGGTAATAAATCCTGCTTATAGGACTGGCGAAGTAATAATAAGGATTGTAGCAAAGTGGATTTGCCACTACTATTTAATCCTGAGAGCAAAGTTAGCGGTTTTAAGTCAAAAGATTGATTTTCAAAAATCTTAAAATTTTTTAACACTAATGATTCTAACATGATAACACCTCTTTTATTATTTCTTTAATTGTATCAAATCTATAGGGAACTTTAGTGGCTGCTTGAGAAACAGATTCGAGAAAATTACTATCATCTTCCATTTTTTTAATAAAAACTTCCTTGACGTTCTCCTTTCTCTCAATTAATGTTTCAAGTTCTTGTTCACTTAAATCACTCAGGGTAACTGACCAACTTTCAAAAAGAGCTTTATTGATAGGATATTTTCTTTTTCCATCTTCTGTGATTTTACGGATTTTACGGAAAGCATCTTCTCCAAAAATATTATTTGCCGCTTTCATGGCAAAAATAAACTTATTTTTGATTTCTTGTACTCGATTTTCATCTATTTTGTTTAGCCTTTTCATTGCTTGATCTAAAAAATCATCCCGACCTTTATCAGACGAATAGGAATTGTAGCTTATTAAAGTAAAAGCAATAAATCCTAAGATAAATTCATGATCGACCATGCGATTCTTTCTTTTTTGACTAAAACTTGTCAATTTTTGGAATTCTGGAATGTTTGCTAATTCCTTGAGAATTTTTATGGCTTTACCTGGATTTATCGCTTGACGAAATTCTTGTAAATTGAGAGGTAATCCTCCAGTATTAATTCTTCTAAAAATGTTATACTTAACTTTAGGTGGTGTACCAGGTTCAATTAAATACACAATAAACTCTGCTTCATTTATTCTGCGTTTATAGTTACGAGATAAATCTGAATACTTGTTCTTTTCTAATTCCTTTAAAAATTCTAGGTCTTTTAAGACAAGCTTCTGATCAAGAATAAAGCTTTTAAATGTACTCAGTCTTTGCAATCCATCTATAATTAGCCATTCGTCTTCCTCGGTTGCATCCATATAAAATGCTGGCAGAGGAATTCGTATTAACAGAGATTCGATTAATCTGCTTTTAGCCTTATCAGTCCAGATGTTAGCGTTACGTTGAAAATCAGGATTTAAGTTAATTTCTTCATATTCAATTCTTTTGATCAGAAGATCCATGGTTATTTGTTTGGTCGTAATTCTGATTTGGGTTGGATCGAAGAAGTCTGAACTTTCTTCTTCTTCTTCTTCTCCTTCTTCTTCTTCTCCTTCTTCTCCTTCTTCTTCTTCTCCTTCTTCTTCTTTATTTTCGTCTTGCAATTCAGTTTCTTGGGATGTTAATTGTTCGTATGTGATATCATTTGTACTGTTTTTCATATTATAGTCCCATGAAATTATTGGCTCTCTTATTCCTTGTGTGATAAGTTAAACTTATATAGTAGCGATCAATCTTTGTGTCCTTTGTGTCTCTGTGGTTCGTTCCACTCACTCGCCCCCAGACTGTATTTTAGAATACATTTTACCCACTAAACCTGAGAGAGCCAATTGTTTTTAGAATATAGCGTACCTAAATAAAATGTCAACCCCTTCAATCCTGTTCTGACCTAGCTTGCCGATCACTCCCAAGGCAATTCTCAAAAGGACGTACAGAAGATGACTTTTGACAGTTATCTCTATAAAACCGTTGTTCCCGCTAATCCTCTCGTACAAATGAAGATTACTGCTAAAACCATCGGTTCTCTCCTGCGCGGTAACGCTTTAGCTCCTTAAAATCAATTTATAACCAGAAAACCCAATCTCCGGCGGTGGTTGGGTTTTCTTTTGGGTTGTTTCTTCCTGTCTTCTCTAATTCAAACAAAAATATCGCCACACCTGCAATCTCTAAGTACCGCCTCACCTCCAATCTAGAGAAATAACGCTCTTTTAATACCATAATTCCGGAATCAGGTCATAATAACCAGCTTGGGGCGGTGGGTAAATACCCGCTTCGATTTTTTCGATAATACTAGGCCAAGCTTGCCTAAAAGCGGCAGAGCGCTCGTTGGGGTGCAGAGTCCAACCCTTGGCATTGGTGAGAGTGGCGCGATAGTAGTTGCTTTGTTCTAGGGAGCGAGAAACCATAATTTCCCAAGAGTCGAGTTTTCCTTTGCCAGTCAAAATATTCCCCCAAGCTTTTAAACCATCGGGTAAATGATCGAGAAAGGTATTTTTATAAGAGCGCCAGAGGGGGGTGATCGGTAAAAGGCGATCGTAGCGACGACAATTAAGTAGATAGGCACGACTACCAAAAAATTTAAATTGATAGAATCCATCGGGATTTTTCGTGCAGGGATGCTGAGAATAAATCGTACCATCGGGCCGCGGTGGACCGGACAAAGGACGCACAAACATCATTTCTGGATGGGTTTCCATTAACTCGATCCCTTCGCAGATCCAACTGTAATCCGGTTCTTGGTAGAGCATCATGTCACTGTCATAATGGACCATATAATCGCTGCGACAGGACTCGATTTTGAAGATCGAGCCGAAAATCGGATAACCTTTGTAGTTATGGGTGGAACGGAGGGGACTGCCGAAATGCTTTTGATAGATGCGCTGACGATAGCTGGGATCGTAGTTAAAATCCACTAGGCGATCGATTATGCCATCTTTAACTAATTTTTCACCACAGGCTCTTAACTCCTCCATTGTACCCAGTCCGGGGCGATTAACCTTTTCCCCGCTTAAAGGGGCCGTGTCAATAGCGAGTACCTTTTCCTCGAAGGGAAACTGACTCATTTTGACTAGATGGGGAATAGTGTTCATCATAAACCAGACATCGGTTCGCGCCGTAAAAAACCAGAGCGAACAACTTGGCAATCCCATTTTGTATAAACCTCACTTTTGTTTGGGTCTTAAATGGGATACATTATAGGGGAATCTTCGCGACAAGTTGACACAATTCCTTATTAACCTATGACTATAGCCCTCGATCGCTTACCCCAATCTTGGCAGGGTTTAACCCATCGTTTAACTTATAAGTATTTTCAGGTACGCATTGATACACCCAAAGACCCCTATAAAATTCTCTTTCGTCCCCAACCCTATCAGGTTTTATTTATTCTTAGCCATATGCGATCGGGTTCGTCTTTATTGACCCATATCCTCAATTCTAATCCTGAAATTATCGGTTTTGGCGAAACTCATCTGGTTTATGAGAGTGAAGAGGATTTTAAAACTTTAATGTTTCAACTCTACTGGCGTTTGAAAGATTTAAACATGAATCATAAATATATTTTAGATAAAGTTCTTCATGATCAGAAGTTTTTAGATCATAGTTTTTTGCAATCTGATCCGGTTAAGACCATATTTTTACTACGAGAACCGCAGCGCACTTTAGCTAGTATTCTAGATCTTAAACCCCATCAAAACGAGCAGCACGCGCTAGGCTATTATACTGGTCGTTTAGCCACCTTAGAAAGTTATGCTCGATTAATTAACAGCAAAGAAAAGAGTTTATTTATCACCCACGATCAGGTATTAAACCAAAGTCAGTTGGTTTTTAATAGTTTACAGAGTCATCTCGATACTAAAACGGGATTTTCTGAAGAATATCGAGTTTTAAAAACCACTGGCAGCCGCGGTATAGGAGATTCTTCCGAGAATATCAAAGCGGGTAAAATTATTAAACAAGCCAGAAAATTAGATATAGAAATTTCCGACGCTGTTTTAACCCAAGCCCAAAAAGCCTACGATCGATGCTACGAAACCCTCAGTCATTATTGTCATTGTATCTAAGCTGAATTGGGGATTAGTAATAGCCTTGATTCTCTCCTCCGAGTCCCAAGAAAATCCCCCTAACTCAACTCTAAGTTGAGCATTTAAAAGGTCTGATTAGCCTTCAATATTAGCAATTGTAAAGCCCATCTGACACTCGTAGAGATTGGGCTGTTGGCTTCCTCCTTTACCCAAGGAGTGACCACAGCCTAGTTTACCCTCTCGCCACCGGGGTTGTCCCTGCTGGTTGGCTAAAAGACAGCCCTGACAGACAGAACCCGTATCGAGAATGTGTTCGTCGGTTAAAATCACTAACATGACGTTCACCCCCATTGATCTCCGATCACTTTTGTCTCTATTGTAAGGGGTTTTTTCTGAGATGTAGTGGCGCGCTATACATTCCGCTACTTTTTGGTTTTTTTTCGCCTGGACTCTTCTTATGCAGAAGATTAGTCCTTCAAAAGGGATAGTCATTTCAGATAAGTCTGATACGATTCAATCTTAATTGAAGTGACTATAATTAGGGCTTGCTGAATAAATCTAAAAACCTTGTTGGATAAGGCTTTTAGACTTTTTTTCCCTCAAAAAGTGCCGACCATTGGAGGGATCGGGGGTAAAATTCAGGTACTTTTTCCCTGAAAATTAGGTAACTGACTACCTCAAAATCGGTAAAACCCTACACCCCACACCCCACACCCCACACCCTGCCCCCACCAACAA
>NZ_JASJFB010000901.1:0-3219 GCF_030065455.1 Microcystis sp. M53602_WE12
AGGTAATTGGCCACCTCAAAACTGGTAAAACCCCACACCCCACACCCCACACCCCACACCCTGCCACCACCGAAAAACTTTTTGCCGCAAACCCTAGTTAGTCCCAGCCTCGTCCGTCTTTCCCTGTTTCCATTATTTTTTCTGGCTTGTCGCCTGGTAATTATTATTATCGCCAAAATAAAAGGATAAATTTGTCAATCTTTGTAACGAAAAATCAAGAAAAACTGTTCTCACCGTATCGCCCCGAACCCTTCTGGGGAAATTTGTTACAATGAATACAAAGGGACTCCCTGCGCCAGATCCCATCCCTAGTAAAAAATTGCCGAGGTGGGGAGCGGAAGCCAATAGTTCCGATCGGGACGGCATTTGTCAGAGTTTCCCGCTTCCTTTAGTTTTAGGGGGAAAAGCCATGAAATCTGGAACATTATTATCGCCCGATCGACCGCTGCCAGAATTTCTCCGGTCAGCTATCCAAGACCGCTTTCCGGGGAAAGCGATCGATGATCTCAGCATCCGCTACTATGAAAGCGTCGAGGATGTGGGAGGGGAGTATTTTAACGATCGGGTGTTGCCTGCCTGTAGCGATGAGCCAGTCGTCCGCTATCTTGTCCCGTTTATATCCTACGTCCGTCTAGGAGAAGCGTTAGTTTTGGATCGGCAAGACGGTCTTGTGGTTTACGAAACCGAACGAGATGTTCCCTGCACGGAAACCGGACCTTTCTGGTTGGTGACTCCTAAATCGCGCTGAAAAAGCAAACCCAAGTTAAGCAGCTGAATTGGGAAAACTTAATAGTTAGGGTTGGCTGAATAAATCTAAAAACCTTGTTGGGTAAGACTTTTAGACTTTGGGGAGGTCAAAAAGTACCAGATATGGTAGTGATCAGGGGGAGAATTCAGGGACTTTTTCCCTGAAAATTAGGTAGTTTACCAGATGAAAATGGGTAAAACCCTACACCCCACACCCCACACCCTGCCCCCAGGAAAGACTTTTTCAGCCAACCCTAGTTAAGACTCGACGGGTGGAGTCGGCAAGCAGCAAAACCCGTCGAATTTTTATAACGCTTGCGATCGCAACCAAGCCACGGGTAAATAGAGCATTTTCTTGGTTAAAGGCACGAAGGCACGACGGGCGAAGACATCGTAATTATTTGCTTCAATTACGTCTAAAATGCCTTGATAAAGCAGTAAAGCCGCCCAAACCGGCCAACGGGAATCGGGATTAAGGGCGCGAATCCCCCTTTCGGCGGAATCGTAGTAATAACGGGCGCGCTCAATTTGGAAGCGCATTAACGCCTGCCAACGGTCATCATTAACCCCTTTGAGTAAATCGTCTTCGCTGTAGTTAAAACGCTCTAAATCCTCTAAAGGTAGATAAATCCGCCCACGATGGACATCTTCCCCCACATCCCGCAAAATATTGGTTAATTGATTGGCAATACCGAGATCGATCGCTTCTTCTTGCGGAATATAGACGCTTTGATTGCGCCGCCAAGGGGCAGAGCGATCGTCATCTTCCAATCCTAACACCGCGCTGGACATTAACCCCACCGTCCCCGCCACCCGATAGCAGTACAGTTTTAGTTCATCAAAGGTTTGATAACGACTGCGATAGAGGTCCATCTGTTGCCCGGCGATCATATCCCGAAAGGGTTGGATATCCATGGGGAACTTTTCTAGAGTATCCACGAGAGCGACATCGGCATCCTCGATGGCAACCCCAGAAAAGACGGTTTCTAGCTGTTTTTCCCATAAATCAAGGGTTTCAGGTGTAGTTAACCGGGCTTGGGGTCCATCGACCAGTTCATCGGTACGACGACACCAGACATAAATTGCCCAGATCGCTTGACGTTTTGCTTTCGGCATCAGGAGAGTACCGAGATAAAACGTTTTGGAATACTTCTCTGTAATCCGGCGACAGAGTTCGTAGGACTCCGCAAGGGAGACGAGGGGTTTGGTGGGGTGGGTCGGTTTTGGCAATTGGAGCATTCTGCTGGGGCGGAATGATTGACTTAGATTAACGGCGAACTGTGGCTAATGATATAGCATTGTCTCACTCAAGGCCATTTTCGTCATTAGTCCCTAGCCAGAGAATTAACGAGCGCTGGACACTGGTGTAGATTGGGTTTTATTCGGGTTTAGCGGTGCTGCGGGGTGATCTTTGCTGATCACTGCTGCCGCTAATTTCCCCGATAAAACGGCTCCTTCCATGCTTCCTAAATATTTTTGCATGGTATAGTCACCGGCGAGATAAAAATTCTCGATCGGAGTTTTTTGAGAAGGTCGATAAGCTTGTCGGCCAGGGGTGGCTTTATAAACTGATCGGGGAGTTTTCACCAGATGATATTTTAACAATTGACTGGGATTATCGCCAGTAAAATGTTGGGGAAAGAGTTTTTCTAGTTCTTTCATCGTGGCGGCGATAATTTCTTCATCGGATTTGCTAATCCAATCCTGAGCGGGAGCGAGAACTAATTCTAACATCGAGCGATCGGGGTTAGCGTATTCTTTACAGGTGTTGCTCATGTCAGCATAAACACTGAGTAAGGGCGAACGGGAGAATAATAAATGATCGATGTCGGTTAGTTTGCGATCAAACCAGAGGTGTAAATTAATGACGGGAACCCCTTCTAATCCTTCTAATTTTTGAAAGAATTTATCTTCTTGCCAAGGTTTAGGTAGTAAAACTTTTAAAGGATCTACCGGCATCGCAGACACATAAAGATCGGCTTCAAAAAGATAATCTTCCCCACCGTCTAAACCGCGCATTAAGAAGGCTTTAACTGTGCCATCTTCATTTAAGATAATCTCTTTTAAAGGGGCATTCAAGCGCACTTCTCCACCTCTAGCGGTGATGTAATCGACTAAAGGTTGGCAGAGTCTTTCCGGGGGTGAACCGTCGAGAAAAGCCATTTTTGAGCCGTTTTTCTCCTGTAAAAAGCGGTTGAGGGCTGTTAGTAGAATCGTGGCGGAAATCTCGTTAGGATCGATAAAGTTTAGGGCTTTCGACATAGCGATAAACACTTCTTTTTCTACCCTAGGGGGGATGTTTTGTTTCTCTAACCATTCCGACCAAGAATATTTGTCCATCTCCTCGACGTAACTTTGACCTTTAACAATGGCAGGGATTAAACCGAGTCCAAATTTAATTTTTTCCTCCCAAGTTAACATATCATTATTGCGAAGAATGGCAACAATACCGTTAATTGGGGCGGGAATATC
>NZ_JASJFB010000472.1:0-12039 GCF_030065455.1 Microcystis sp. M53602_WE12
AAGTTATGAATTGTTTCTCCCCACACCCCACTATCCTATACTTTTTAAACAGGATTTAGTATAATTCCTAGTCTGAATGAAAAGGCACTCCCGCGAGGGGGTGCTTTTTTGTGGCTTTCCAAGTTATGAAGATGGAAGAAACTCTTAATGCCAAAAATATTAAAATAGATCGATAGATTTCATACTCTATCCTTCACCAGCTAATTTTAAGACAGAAGTACGAGTAGTGGCATCTAAGCGAAACTTCAGCAACTCTAGTTGATTAAGAATTGGCTCAATACGGTGTAGATAACCATTTTGTTTAGCCTTTAATAATATTCCCATTGTTCCAGTGAGTTTTATTCCTAATAAGTTGGCATACCGTCTTGCCAAGCCATCATCAAGTAAAGCGATAGAATCGGGAATTTCTATTGCTAAAGCTAATACTTCTTTTTCTCCTTTTCCTAAATCAGTGACAGGGAATCAGTCAAGTAAGTTAGTCTGATAGAGGTATTGAATCGGTGATGTATCGGCATGACGTTAGGCATTAGCCAGATCCTCGATTAATTCTGCTTCCTTGAGTCGGAAGGTATCAACTCCATAGTCTGCAAGTTTAGAGAGAAAAACAACTCGCGGAATACCTGCTAAGTTGGCAGCACTGCCAGAGGAAAGTTTTCCCAATTCATAAAGTTTAATGGCAGCAAGAAGAGAGATTTCCTGTGCTAGTTGTTCTGGAGTGAGATGTAAAGCGAGAGCGGTTTCATCGGGTAGGGAAAGAGTGATTTGGTACATGATGAATCCTAGGATTAATTGATTGTAGGGTTGATTGTAGGGTTGATAGGTTTGATTGTAGGGTTGATTCTAGGTTTGATTGTAGGGTTGATTCTAGGTTTGATTGTAGGGTTGATTCATGAATCAACCCTACCTTGATAAGGGGAAAACCTAAAACCCGTCTTCAATTTAATTATAACCAGCTACTTATCAGCCAACCTCATCTAGTACATTTGTTCAAAAAAAATCGAAAAAGAGAAAAAGGGTAAAAAGGGAAAAAAGAGAAAAAGGGTTACAAAGTCCTCCCAGCACCGCACACCACCCGAAAACCGTCGTTGCCGTTGAGGCCGTCGTCGCGGCGGTAGTAGTTGCTGCGGTAAGCAGAACGGCAGCTATCTGGATTGAAGTACCAAGAACCGCCCCGCAGAGCTTTATTTGCCTGATTTTGCTGTTTTTTGCTCTTTTCTAGCCGAGGACTACCATTCCTAGGTGCGCGTCGATAATTTTCCCAGAAGTCATCCTGACACCACTCCCAGACATTGCCGTGCATATCATACAAACCAAAACCATTGGGGGGAAATTGCCCCACTGGGGTGGTTTGCTGGCGATATTCTCCTGCCGGTTCCTTAGCAAAGCGTTGCGTAGCATCGTAGTTAGCTAAATTTGAGGTGAGGGTTGCTCCGAAGTGGAAGGGAGTGGTGGTTCCGGCACAACAAGCATACTCCCATTCCGCCTCACTGGGTAGCCGATACTGTTTCTTGGTCATTTTAGAGAGCCTTTGGCAAAATTCTACGGCATCTAACCAAGATACATTTTCAACGGGGTTTGTGCTGCCTTTAAACCGCGATGGCTCTGGTTTTAAATCTCGCTCTACTTTTAAATCTTCCCTTTGGGCAATATATAACCATTGAGCTTGGGTAATCGGAGTTTGACTTAGGTAAAACGGGGCGATTTTTACTAAATGTCTGGGGGATTCTCGTTTGAACCAATCCCTACGGTATTTTTTCACTAGCCGCGCTATTTCCTCCGCTTCGGTTCCCATCCAAAACTCCCCCGAAGGAATATAGAGCATTTTTAAGCTGGGGGGATTTTCTTCAAAGTAGAAGGCTCTCACGGGTTCTTTGGCGGTAATTTGTCCCGTCTCATCCACAAAAACGGTTTCAGACTTAAACAGGGTTAGGTTAAATTTCTCGGTGATGATTTCTTCTTCTGTGTTATCCAAAACTTCCCTAAACTGGACTGGGATTGTCTCGGCGGTTATTTCTTCGCTTGCCAAAATTTTAAGCTGCTCAGGGGTTAAACGAAGACGCTGATACAGTTCCCCATCTTCTACGCTGAAATCCTTAAGTCTATCCTTGAGCAGTTGAAACAATATTTCCTCTCCTCGCGTAAGCTCTTTTACCTTAGCTATGGTTACGGTTTTATATTTCCTCAGCCACTTTTCCTCAACCGGTGGGGGTGGAGGTGAGTCAACCATAGATTGCAGCTTTTGGCTAATTTCTTGGTACTTTGCTTCCCCTAGCTTTTGGAAAACCTTAGCAGATACCTTGGCAAAGGCGCGAACTAGATTAGCTGCTTCTTTGCCGAGGAGAACTTGGGGATTGGTAAGAATAAGACCAAAAAAGGTGGTGGTACTCAGGTTAAGTTTTTGGGCGATGTATTCCGAGAGGACAAAAATTACTTCTAAGGCGCGGCTATTCCCTAGTTCAGTGAGCAGAAGCTCTCTCACCTCATCATCAAATTCAAAATCTAGGCTGTTGGGGGGAGTATGAAATTTAAATTTACCTCCTTTGTCCCACTTCACTGGTTCCCCTCCTAGATAGACTTTAAGAAAACCGCTAAGGATAACTTCTGCTATGTTTAGGGGGTTAGAGGCGCTTAAAAGTTTGCTTTGGATAAGACGGATGATGGGAAGATTTACCGGGGCTGCGGCTAATTTTTTCAGTAATTCCCAAGCTAGAGGTGAGGCGGTACTGGCGAATAGTTCTAGAGCTTGCTTCCCAGACATCTCCGGAGAAATAGTTGCGGGTATTTCTCTGTTTTGGGGGGATTTTTCTAGTAGTACCCCCGCACAGGTGGCGTTGCTGTCACCACTGACAACGAGCGCCCAAGCTTTTAAGGATGAAGGGGTTAGGGAGATGGTGGGTAGGGGAAAGTAGGTTTTTTGGATTGTTTCTCTGAGAATATGTTGATTTTCCTCTTCCTTCTCAATTTGTAGCAGCAGGGGGATAGAGGTAAATCTCCAGTTTTGTGAAGGTTTCCGGGGGGTTTGGTTGACTAGGGAGACGAACCAACCTCGACTAAGGGCGGTTCTTTCCCACATTGCTTCCGGGAAGGGAGAAAGCAGGGTGACGATTTGGTGTTTTCCCCAGTCCTGAAGAGCTTGGTTATAGCGTCCTTGATACCAGTCTGGGGAAGTACAATCACTGTAGAAGAGGATAAGTCTTTCGCCGCGAGGATGGATGAGATCTTTTGGGTGAATTGAGCAAGTATCGTTAGAGTAGGTACGGATGGCTAAATTTTGCCTGTCTTCGTCCCATCCGATGCGGTAGAGTTTGACATCCCGAAAGGCCCCGATTTGTTCTAGCCAATCGCGGATTTCCCCGGCCATTTCTTTCCAAAAGACCATGGAGGCCCATTCTTCAATCAGTAAAACCACCTCTAGGGAACGGACTTTTTTGGCTTGGTAAACGGGTATTAGGGCTAAACTGCCATCTTTCTTGCCGATGCTATACTCGGCCGATTTCTGTACGGTGCTGTTTAGGTTTATTTGTCTTTGGGTGGCTGAGTCTATCTTTTGGATGAGGGGACGCACTGCCCGCCCTAATTTTCGGGTTTCTCGCCAGAATTTGGCATCGGGGATGCTAATGGGTAGGGTGTCTGCGCCTATCTTCTCAGGCTGTTTTTGTGCTTCTGTCTCGCGTATTAAGGGAACTTCATCCGATGGGGCTGCTGGCTCTTGGGTTTCGTTTTTACTCTCCTGGGGGGGGTTTTTAGTGGTCGGGGTTTCTTTCTTTTCTTCCCTAGGCTCTGGACGGGGTTGGGGTTTTCCTTCTTCTTCTTGGGTGAGAACATACCACCATAAACTATCAGCTATCTGGTAACTGTCTAGGTCCCATCCCCTGCCCTTGACAAAGGTGATAAATTTATCAATCAGTTCTGGTGTGGGAAGGGTTTGGGTCATGTATTGCCTGTGTCGGTGAGATAGGTAAATAGTAGGTTGGTAAGGTCTTCTAATTCTTTACCTGTGGGTTTCTTTTCGCCTATGCTCATAAAGACGGCGTTTAAAAGCTGGTCCGTTGCTAGTTGCCCTTTTTCTCGTTTTTTAACATATTCTGCGATCGCTGCTTCTATTTTTTTACTTTCGGGACTGGCTTCTTTATAATCAAAATGGCTTTTTACTATCTTTTTTAGTTCCTCTGGGGTGGGGTCGGGAATTTCTAAGAGCAGACATCTACGTTTAAAGGGTAGGGGAAAATCCCTCTCGCCGTTGCTCGTCATAATCACTATGGGGAACTGTTGGCAGCTTACCTTACCTTGGGGGATGGATTCCCATTCACCGTCATGGGTTTGTACTGGTATTGGTTCGTTTTCGGTATCTTTCGCGAGTCGGGAAAGTTCGGTGATTTCAAATCTTCCCTCTTCAAAAAGGTTTAAGAGGTCGTTGGGTAAGTCGATGTCACTTTTATCTATCTCATCGATAAGCAGTACCCGGGGATAATTTCTCGGACAGAGGGCTGTCCCCAAGGGACCCAAGCGGATATACTTCCCTATGTCTTTTTTTTCTTCTAATTGGTAATCTTGCAAACGTGCGATCGCGTCGTAGTAGTATAATCCCTCTTGTAGGGTGGTGCGGGTATTAATTGGCCAGACTAATACTTCTCCTAAGTCTAATTCGTAGGCGATTGCGTAGGCTAGGGAGGTTTTCCCTGTACCCGGTTTCCCTGTGACTAAAATCGGCCGGCGTAGGTGAATGGCTGCGTTTACGGTTTCGATGGTTTTAGGGTTAACTATGAGTTGTTTTCCCCGCTCCTCGGATTTGTTGGTGGCGAAGCTTCGCCAAGGTGGGATTTTTGGCCAGGGAATCTCATCCCTTGAGCGTTTTTGATGATTGCCTTGAAAGATTTTCCATGAACTCATAGTTAGTTAACCTAGGTGCTGAGATGTTAAGTAGTGGAAGGGGGGCATCCGATTAGGGTCTTCTAGAAGTAATGATAAATGATGCCCGAAATAGTCAGATTGGGATTCCTGTTTTTCAGGTGGATTTCTTGCCTTATGTATTAGTTTTGGCAGTTCGGTGATGGGTTGATTGCTAACTAGGGCATTAATTTCATCTTTGTGAGTTGGCGATAAATTATAACGGCGTGACCAAAGGGCTAAAGGTATGCCTTCTGATGCTATTTCTATAAGCATTTCTTCATGACTTTGTTGACAATCACAAAGATTAATCCATAGGGTTAAATTTTCTTGTCGGCGGCAGTGATGTTTACAGTCATTATCTTGTATGTCTTCTACGATTATTGCTTCATTTTGTAATTTCTCCCATTTTTTTATCCATTTTTTGTATGGGTCAGAAGTTTTGTCTATACAAGACCTTGCTGAAAGACGACTATTAACAAAGTAATTTTCTTTTAGTTTAGTATTTGGTTTAAATTCACTTTTATACTCCCAAGATTCAAAATCACTAGATAATAGCTTTTCATCGGCGAAGAACTCAACGGACGTTATTTCTTCACTCCGTTCTCGACAGTCATTAATAATATGGGTTAAAGTATGGTTATGATCATACAGGGGTATATGCTTAATATCTTTGTTTTGAATGTTGTTAGGATTTAATCGCCAAAACCAAGCTCGTATTAGATATTTTTCAATATTTTCAATAGTCGTAATATTCTTATACTGAAGGTTTTTGCTACTGTCCACCTTTATAATTAAATAGGCTTCTAACCCTTCCTTCGGTAATTCAATCCGCTCCAATTGTGTGCTTGTTAATTGCTCATAATCAAGGTCACTAATATTTGTCTGCATTTTTAAATCATTGACCGTTTGCTCAAAAATTAATTGAATTAATGGATCATCAAGGCGTTGATCATAAGCTAAGTTATGTAGTAAGCTAAACAAAAAACTTTCTTCATAATCTTTAATCTTCTCAATCAATTCCTTAAGGTTACTATTTTGTATTTTAGGATCATCAGATAAATAGGATTTGATTATAGCAGCAGTCATCGGTCTTTTTATCTTTAATTCATTATTTAACTTTTCAAAGATTTTAATCTTATCATTATTCTCTACGTTAATCTTATTAATAATTTGCGATTTATTTTTTAAGTTAATATATTCTGTAATCAGTGGCACGAATTGGTTTTTCTGTATTTTTTCTCTATTTTCTCCTGTTACATGATTAAAGGCGTTGGTGATTTTCCCAAAAAAATTTGACATTTCTCTTCTCAAATGTCCTTCAGTGCAATTACAATTAGCTGAAGCTAAAATTTCTGAATACTTTAATCTTTCATAACATCCTTTAATACCTTTTAATTCTAATTCACTTAGAGTTAGGTTCTGTTTTCCCTCGCGCAACAATTCTAGGACATTATCCACAAACTCTTCCTTCAACTCTTCCTTAGTCATAATTTAGACAGTTGTAGTGATAAGTAACTCAACACTAATCCTATCACACACAGGACTCCCAAGCAAGAGCCAATAAGTCTGTCTAGGCGTTAAAAATTGTCAGATGCCCCCCTTATTAAGGGGGGATTAAAGGGGGGACTAAGGGGGGATCGGCACCCCCCTTATCAAGGGGGGCAGGGGGGATCGAACCTAAAATCCATTTTTAATTTAATTATAACCAGCTACTTAAGTCTGTCTAGGCACTAGCAACGGTTTGTAACAAAAAGATCGGTTTGTAACAAAAAGATCTTTGAGAAAGCTAAAAAGATCATTTTAGCCACTGAAAAGCACGCCAAAAGATCCTTGGAGATTTTAAAAAAGACGATCAAAATGCTACCTATTCCTCTATTTTGCAAGTTTATTATGAAAAAAAACAGAGGAATTAAGCCTATGTATTTATCAACTGATCAGATTAAATCACTAACCCAGAGGCTAAAAAATCGCTTGGGGTATGTACCCAAAGAAGCTTGGGTAATTAATCTCGCCATCGAGATAGAAATCTCTCCAAAGCCGTTTTTTAGTGATGGGCAATTAGTCCAGCACTACCGAGAAATCGAACAGCTGCACAGCTAATAAAACCGCCTGAATTTGGTTATTTAACCATTTTCAGGACAGTACAACTTATTTTCTACTGTCATGATACTGAAAAAACCCACCCCAACACAAGCATCGGCTTTAAGGGATAATCCACGCCTAGGGATGCTCCAACTCAGCGATAATCGTCTCGTACAAGCTTTCTTTGACTGGCTAACAGGCTACTACCTTACCCCCCCTCTCTGGAAAAGCACGCCCTCCTTAGAGCTAATCTATGGCATACTCCAGTATATAGGAGGATTAGCGATCGCTCTTAGCCACTGGCAATTAATCCCCCTAGGATGGGTGCTATCCGTAGCTGGAGCGGCTCAATTGCAAGAAATAGCCCACTTTTGCGCCCATAATGCTTTTTTCCCTCAATATCCCACTTATAACCATCTTTTAGGTTGTTTACTCACCTTAATTACCTGGAAAAAGCCCTTTCCATTGTTCAAAAAAGATCACCTATTAATTCACCACCCGCCGAAAAACTTAGCTACCATGAATGACAAGGGGAATACCCCCTACCTAGTAGAAGAGTTAGGTTTTGAATTTGGCCAAGAAGAGGCCTTCTATTGGCAAAATTTGGGCAAGTTATTACTCTCTCCCAAGTTTTACGGAGAAACCTTCCTTGCTCGCCTGACTAATCTCCTTAAAGCTCCCATTAACTATCAAATAGCTACCCTGATTGTGCTTTTCTTGGCCTCTATTTGTGCGGGTTTAACCCATTCTTGTTTAATCTGCTTACTCTGGGCGGTATTTACCCAACTCGGAACCTATGCGGCCGCACTCTTGCAACAGCTACCGGAGCATAATTGGGCCTATGAAGCCGATGAGAATGAGGGAGCTAAATCTCAGGTAATTGGTAAATCTTTTGCCCTATATTTGGGTGCTTATCCTCCGCACTCGGACCACTGGTTAGAGTGGTTAAAATGGTCCACGGAATTAGTGGGAGCAGTCTTTATTCGGCTAATCATCCTTCCAGTTAGCCTAGGGGCGCACTGTGTTCACCATGCTACACCAAACGATCACAACTGGGCTAACCAACTATATACCCTAAGAGCTTTTCAGACTGGCTCGGTGAAAGGATGGCAGCGTTATCAATTCCTTGAGGTTTGGGGATACCGAAACGCCTTAAACTACGTCTTTGTCGGTTTTAGTTTAAGGGGAAAAAGCTAAATTAAACTCGGTGTGCAACTATATTTTTAGTCTTGATTTACAACAAGGCTTTCAGAAATCAGCAGAGATAAAGTATCCTCTGGAACCCTGATTCTGTCGTTTTTAGTTGCACATCGCGTTAAATTAACCTAATTCGGGCTTGCTGAATAAAGCTAAAAACCTTGTTGGATAAGACTTTTAGACCTTTTGTCAATCAAAAAGTACCGGATATGGGAGTGATCGGGGGGAAATTTAGGCACTTTTTCCCTGAAAATTAGGTAATTGACCGCCTGAAAATGGGTAAAACCCTACACCCTACACCCTACACCCCACACCCTGCCCCCACCAACAAACTTTTTCAACAGACCCTAATTCTATACTCTCTCGCAAGAGTACAAGAGCGACTATCTCAACAATCTGTTATTTTTCGTGCTGTTCGTAGGCTGAGACGATTTTTTGTACTAAGGGATGACGCACCACATCGGCCCGGGATAGGTAACAAAAAGCGATCCCTTCTACTGATTTGAGGATTTTTTGAGCGGCAATTAACCCCGATTCCTGTTGTTGCGGTAAATCGGTTTGGGTGACATCTCCAGTTACTACCATGCGCGAACCGAATCCCAAGCGAGTTAAGACCATTTTTAACTGTGCTGGGGTAGTATTTTGGGCCTCATCAACGATAACAAAAGCATTAGCTAGGGTTCGTCCCCGCATATAAGCTAAGGGTGCGATTTCGATTTTACCCCGTTCCATCAGGTCGGGAATTTTGGCCGCTTCGATAAATTCGTATAAAGCATCGTAGAGGGGACGCAAAAAAGGATCGACTTTTTGCTGTAAATCCCCCGGGAGAAAGCCTAATTTTTCCCCCGCTTCCACGGCCGGCCGGGTGAGGATAATCCGTTCTACTTTATCTTCTAATAGAGCTTGTACGGCTAAAACGGCGGCTAAAAAGGTTTTCCCCGTGCCGGCAGGTCCAATACAAAAGGTGATATCGTGACTTTGAATCGCTTGGATATATTGACGCTGACGGAAGGTTTTTGCCCGAATTAGCTCCCCGCGACGGGTACGAGCGAGAATATCCTGCTGTAGTTCTTTATACTCGCTAGAACGCCCCGTATCGAGGGCATGGATAGCGGTCATAATATCGGCTTCGGCGATTAACTTGGCCTCTTGCCATAAAATACTTAAGGAGCGTACAATCGCTGTGGCACGCTCCACGGGGGTTGGTTGCCCCGCAATCCGCAATTCCATGCCTCTGAGGACTAAATTCGCCCCAGTTTGCTTGGCTATCAATTTGAGGTTAGCTTCTTGATGACCCGCTAAAGCGATCGCACTTTCTGAACTGGGGAATTGAATCGTTTGCCAAGTTTCCGTCATGCTTGGGGCTAAATTATCCTTTGGCTGTTTCTACCACTTTAGCAAAAGCGACGGGATCGAGGACAGCTAATTGAGCTAACATTTTCCGATTGAGGAGAATATTAGCTTTCTTTAATTGTCCGGTCAGTTGGCTGTAACTGATGCCCTGTTGACGAGCAGCGGCATTAATGCGGGTAATCCAAAGACGACGAAAATCGCGTTTCCGTTTGCGACGGTCTCTATAGGCATTCCGCAAGGCCTTCATTACCTGTTGGTTCGCTGTACGGAATAAGCGCGAGTGGGAACCGCGAAAACCTTTGGCTAATTTGAGAACTTTTTTGCGTCGCTTGCGGGCGACATTCCCCCGTTTTACTCTAGACATGATAATCCTTTAGACAATTTTTCTGGAAAACTTACAAATAGGGCAACATTAAGCGCACTTCCTTCTCGTCGCGCTCGTGTACCAAGGTAATCTGGGACAAACGACGGCGCTTGCGTTCGGCACTTTTATGATCGAGTAGGTGATTTTTGAAGGCTTTGCGACGTTTGATTTTTTTGCCGCTTCCCGTGGCCTCGAATCGTTTGGCCGCCGCCTTTCGCGTTTTTAGCTTGGGCATAAACTCCCTTTTATTAAATCGACACAATCACTAATACTATCACAAATAGAGGACTTTAGGCAAGGAGTGGCCAAAAGATTCCCCGGCTCATCCTTACTTTGGCCAGGTCTGTACTTGGGAATTAAATCAATCGGGAATTTTTCCCCTTCCTCTTGATCGAATCGCTAAGATCCAGATAATGTCTCGCGTTAACACGCATCTGGAGAAGTTATGGCTAAAACCCTACTAGAACAATTACGCCAATTTACAGTGGTTGTTGCCGATACCGGCGATATCCAAGCGATCGAAGCTTTTACCCCCCAAGATACCACCACTAACCCCTCCCTGATCACGGCTGCGGCCCAAATGCCCCCATATCGGCCGATTGTCGATCAAACCCTGCAAGCGGCCAGAAAAGAATTGGGAAAGCAGGCCACCCCGGAAGATGTGGCCAAATTAGCTTTTGATCGCCTAGCGATCGGTTTTGGTCTGCAAATCCTGCAAATCGTCCCCGGCCGCGTCTCCACCGAAGTGGATGCTCGTCTTTCCTACGATACCCAAGCTACCATCGACAAGGCCCGTTATCTCATTTCCCAGTATGAACAAGCGGGTATCTCTAGAGAAAGAGTCTTAATTAAAATTGCCTCGACGTGGGAAGGGATTAAAGCTGCAGAAGTCCTCGAAAAAGAGGGAATTCACTGTAATTTAACTCTATTATTCGGTTTTCATCAGGCGATCGCCTGTGCGGAAGCGGGAGTAACCTTAATTTCTCCCTTTGTCGGTCGGATTCTCGATTGGTATAAAAAAGAAACTGGTAAAGACTACGTTGGCGCTGAAGATCCCGGAGTCCAATCCGTTACCCAGATCTATAACTACTATAAAAAGTTTGGTTATAAAACCGAAGTTATGGGGGCAAGTTTCCGCAATATCGGCGAAATTTGCGAGTTAGCTGGTTGTGATCTTTTAACCATTTCTCCGAAACTGCTCGAACAATTGCAAGAGACAGAAGCCGATTTACCCCGTAAGCTCGATCCAGCACAGGCCGCAACCCTTGATATTGTCAAAATTGCCATGGATCAAGCGACTTTTGAGAAAATGCACGCCGAAGATGCCATGGCTTCCGAAAAACTAACGGAAGGTATTCAAGGTTTTACCAAAGCTTTAGAATTATTAGAACAATTGCTGATTCAACGTTTAACCCAGTTGGAAGGTCAGTCAACCCTAGAACACGCCGCCGAAGATATTTTTCGAGTCTATGATCATGATGGGGATGGTTTCATCACCCGGGAAGAATGGGCGGGAACCGATGCGGTATTTGATGCGATCGATATTAACCATGATGGCAGAATTTCTCCCGATGAGATCGCTGTCGGTTTGGGTGCGGCTTTTCGTTTAGTGGAAGCTTGACTCTCCCCCGCTAACCGCTCGCGCGGTGTAGCGGGGGATTCTTGGTTCATAGGCTCTTGACTAGATCAAACAGGTTTAACTGAACGACCCCCAACCGACCGCCTCCGCAAGCGTTTTCTAACACGGTCAGTCCGACCGCGTTTTTTCCTCGGTTCTCGATTACCTTCGCTGATGCCGTATCTCTTGGTTCGATGTGACCGCAAGAATCACACCGGTGAACTCTTTCCGATAACGACTTTTTGCTGGTGAACGCGCCACAATTAGGACAATCCTGGGAAGTTCCGTTTTTATCGACCTTAAGATAATATTTCCCCCGTTTCCAAACAACAAACGGTAATATCTCATTAATAAAACTACCGATACCCGAATCTAGAGATTGTTTTCTAACGATCCCTCTAGACCAGGAAACGAAGTTAATATCCTCAACGAAGATATTATCAGCAAAATCGCAAAGGTAATGAGCTAACTTAAAGTGCCAATCTCTACGGGTATTAGACACTTTTTCGTGTAATCTTGCTATCTTCTCCTGAAG
>NZ_JASJFB010000842.1:0-6177 GCF_030065455.1 Microcystis sp. M53602_WE12
CCCACCACCCCATCCCCCCATCCCCCCACCACCCCATCACCCCCTCACCCCATCACCCTACACCCCATCACCCTACACCCCACACCCCATCACCCCATCACCCCATCACCCCATCACCCCATCACCCCATCACCCTACACCCTACACCCCACACCCCACACCCCATCACCCCATCACCCCAATCAACGCTGTTCTAACCTACGACTGGCTAGGGACATAGAATAACAGAAAATCCAGTAAATAAACGCCAAAAATAGATAAACTTCTGGATAATCGCCGATAAATTTCGGATTAGCCAAAACCGATCCTGCCATACCCAAGAGGTCCACCAGTCCCACGATCGCCAGTAGGGAAGTATCCTTAAATAAACTGATAAATTGACCAACAATAGCAGGAATGACCGCTTTTAAAGCTTGGGGTAGAACGATCAATAATAAAACGAAAATCGGTTTTAAACCCAAAGCTTTGGCCGCTTCAATTTGACCCTTGGGAATCGCTTGTAAACCACCGCGGACATTTTCGGCCAGATAGGCTGCTGCAAAAAGGGTAAATCCGGCGATCGCTCTGATTACCCGTTCCGGTCTGGTCCCGGCGGGTAAAATTAAAGGTAACATCACCTGAGCCATGAATAAAATTCCCAACAAAGGTAAACCGCGCAATAATTCGATATAACCAATAGATAGCCAACGAATTGCCGGTAATTCACTCTGTCTCCCCAGGGCTAATAATACCCCCAAGGGGAAAGATAAAATCATACTGGCGATCGCTACTAATAAAGTTAAGATTAAACCACTGAGATCATCGAGGGGAATGGCCTTTAAAAATAATCCTCCCAATAGTAACCAAGCGATTAAAGGTAAAGTCAATAACCAGAGCAATCCCCACCAGCGTTGGAGAAAAGCGGGGCAATTGGGGAAGCGACCCCGGTTTAATTGCCAAGAAAACAGTGATAAAGCCGCAAGTATCGTTAAAATCAGCCAAATTCTCCATATTGACTGTTCTGGATAACGACCGACCACAAATAAACCGATATTTTCCGTCACTACAGCCCATTTTGCCTGATTTATCGCCCAATCGAGAAAACTTAAACCACCCCAGAGGCTGAGAAATAGACCCGCAAGGGTTAAGATGACGTTGTACCAAGTGTTAAAGAGATTTTTTCTTAACCAGAGTCCCATAAAATTCCCTAACCTCTACAGTGGTGATCCTTGTACTTTTTCAGTACAATGGTGCTATTAGAAAAATTCAGACTAATTTTCGACCATGAACAGTTGCATTTTAATGGCTAAAATTGTCCGTCGTCCCGAATTACGTTATACCCAAGATAATCAAACTCCCTACGCTCAAATGTTAGTCGAGTTTTCTGCCAATCGTGCCGAGGCAACCCCGACTAATTTAAGGGCCGTAGCTTGGGGAAATTTGGCCTCAGAAGTCGCTCAGAACTATAATGAAGGCGATCAAGTAATTTTGGAAGGTCGTCTCTCGATGCAGACGATCGATCGTCCCGAAGGTTTTAAGGAAAAACGGGCCGAATTAGTCATTAGTCATCTCTATCATCTTGACGGCAGCGTGAGTAGCGGTGAAATGGCAGCCCCGACTCCAGAAAAAGTCGTGCCAATCAATACCCACAAATCGAATAAAACCCCGGTGGAAAAACCCGTCGCACCTGTCTCCACCGGGGATTTTGAATATGACGCATCCTATGAACTTTCTAATCCTTCCGCTTGGCAACCTAGCGACACATCGGTGGAGGAAAATTTAGACGATATTCCTTTCTAATTACCCCGACAGAATTAATGGCTCTTCTCGATTTTGTCTGATAGTTTTTGCTTATGGAATCGTGGAATGCTTATCCGGCAAGACTTTAAGCACTATTTTGACGGATATTCTATCAGTATAGACCTCGTTTCCACACAGAAACCAGAAGAGCCAGTTCTTGCCTTCTAACCCCCTAACTCCCCACCATTGATACTTTTCTTTTGTTGAACGTAGCTCTGAAAATCGGCGAGGGTCAGTTCATCTAACCACTGGTGTCGCTCGGCGGTGTAATCTCCATGGCCGACTTCCAATTGTTGCAGGAAGCGGAGCATTCCCACCACCCCTAAAGAGTCAACTAAAGCTTGATATCCTTGTTTTCTCAGTTCAGCTAATTTCATTGCCATCCTCCTGTAAAGTCGCCATCAACCAAATCACGGGATTCTCTACCGTTACGTTAATTGAATCTCTATATTGTTGAGCTTTTCGCAGCAGCCTGTCATCGGTGGTCAGGAAAATATCAGCGCCCCCCGCTTCAGCAAAAGCCAGATGTAAGGCATCATAAAACTTAAAACCCAGTTGGGAGGTACGGAGTAGGGGCAATTCATGAATTGCCCCTACTGGCGATGGGCGTTTCCCTCGATACCATCCAACGGGCAGCTTCTACAGTAGCTTCTTGCCAAAATTCGGCATCAGTAGCAGCTATATCTGAATAATCTATATCAGAATCTTTCATCTGACCAAGGAGCTTTAATTGTTCCTCTCTCGACATAGTCATAATAAATAATCACCTAAGTAGGTAGGCGTTAAAAATCATCAGATCCCCCCGCCTATCGGCACCCCCCTTATCAAGGGGGGCAGGGGGGATCGAACCTAAAATCCATTTTTAATTTAATTATAACCAGCTACTTAACAATGTTAGCGAAATTTTGAACCCTATGACCGAATCTGACACACTGCGCCACAATCCCTCACGGAAGGCGATAGGTCGCCTGAGAAGCAGTAAAACAGGGGAAAATACCTGAGACTCTTTCCCCTATGAATCCCTAAGCTAGGGAGAAGAATATAAAGATTTATTAAATTGTAGCTTAGGATACAGTTGTGGGGGGGGAGTGTGTATGCTGGCTTCAAGTTGTCCTCAACGGAGTGTCGCCATTAACGGAGTGTGTAAATTACATGAGTGTCGCAAAGCAATATTCTATCAAGCAGACCATTTTTAAGCAGCTTTTATTTCTGCTCCCTTCTTTTCTTGCTTGGAGCAATTTACCAGCAAATAGCCAACCCGTAGGTTCTGGAGTGACAAACGGTGTTTTTAATAGCTTCGCCAGTCCTTTTCCCTATACAGATGTCAATGGAATTGGTACTAATCAACTTGATTTTAGTCTTCCCGATTCCGCTCCCAGCTTTTTTAAATTCGATGGAACATCTTTTGAGAATGTTCAAGTTGGACAAACTTTTGTCTTAGGAACACTTAGCTATAAAAATGGAATTGGTTGGATTGGACTTCACACCTCAGAACTAGCAGTTTCTAGTAGTTCGTCCACTACCACTCCATTTAATTTTAATCAGATTTTGACTGAACAGATCGGATTAGATATGACCGCCAATGGTTTTGTGGTCGATGGAGTGTTGGTTCTCGCAACTCCTGAACAAGCAGCTGATATATTATATTTTCCTAATAGACCAGAGTTAGGAAGCTTTCGTATTTATGAAAATTCCACTGGTACTGTGGAAGTTTTAGGAAGATTTGGTTCACTTCAGTTGGCAGGTTTTGGGAATGCTATATCAGGGGGTTTTGTTGATCCAACCATCGATCCTATTCCGACTGCTCCTGCTGTTTCCGTTCCTGAATCTGGAAATATAGCTGGCTTACTTGCGATTAGTATTGTGGGCGCAGCTTCCACCCTCAAGCGCAAACTAAAACCCTCCCAATCCACTGAAAAAGAAACTACAAAAGTCTCCTAAAATCCCCCATAAAACCCCACAAAAACCCCTTCATTAATTGGAGGGGTTTTTGTCATAAAACCCAGTCGTTGATCGTTAGGAGAATTGAGATTGATTGTATATACCCCAAAATAGTCCTACTGTTCACTAATTTTACTTTCAGCGAGAATTTCTTGGAGGACGGGGGATAAATTGCTAGTTAAACGGCCGGATCGAATAAATTCAGCGTAGGTATCAGCTTCGATATCTAGGAGGGTTTCCCGAAGTTGTTCCATTGTCAATAGCTGTAATTGGGGATAACTATCGTTGAGAGATTGTATTTCCGCTTCTACGGTCTTTAACTTTTCTTTGACTAGATGCTGCTCATAACTAAAAAATTCGGGGGCAACATCGGGAGATTTATCTAACTTAGAAAGATAGTCTAAAACCCTTTTTAAAGCTACCCGTCGGGCTAAAAGTTCCGCATAGTTTTCTCGAATTGGTTGATCACCGATCAAGTCTAATCTCGATAGGAAAGTTTGAATAGTTAATCCTTGAACCAAAAGGGTAAAGAGAACAACTCCGAAGACGATATCGATGATATCCTGACGATTGGGAAAAATAACCGGCACACTTAAAGCTAGGGCAATAGAAACGGAACCGCGCAAACCTCCCCACCATAAAACCGTTTTTTCCCGCCAATTAATTTTAGTTTCCATCAAGGCATTACTAACAGTTGCCAAAGCAAAGGTAGCCAGAAAACGGGCCGCTACCACGGCAGCGATCGTGATAAAAATTAAATTGAGATTATCGGCTAAACTGGAGAGACGGATCTGATCGCCGATGAGGAGAAAAACGATCGAATTGACAAAAAAAGCGAGAAACTCCCAGAATTGCGTGACTAATAGGCGGGTACGGGGACTCATACTAATTCTAGAGCCAAAATTACCTAAAATAATCCCCGTAGTCACCACTCCGATTACCCCCGAACCCCCGAACTCCTCGGTTAATAAATAAGCACCGTAGGCGGACACAAGAGTTAAAGACTGTTCCACTAGGGGTAAATCGAGACGTTGAGTCAGATAGGAAATACCAAAACCCACTAAACAACCCACTGCCACCCCGATACCGATAAAAGCCGCAATCCGGCTAATGGTTGTCTCTAAGGATAGACCACTAGCACCGAGGGGAATTTCCACCAAAAGAGCGAAAGCGACGACAGCGACCCCATCATTAAATAAGCTTTCCCCTTCCAAAAGCACGGTGAGGTTTTTACTGGCCCCTAATTCGCGAAAAAGAGCGACAACAGCGACGGGATCCGTAGAAGAAAGGCTCGCACCCACTAATAATGCCGTAAATAGGGGTAAATTGGTCAATTCATCTAGGGTAAAACCAACCCCGAAAATCGAGATAATTACGCCGACAATAGCGAAAAGACTGACGGGAATCCAATTATCCTTCAGATCTCGCCAGCGTGTATTCCAAGCGGCTTCAAATAGCAAAGGGGGCAGAAAAATTTCTAGAATCAGTTCGGGGGATAGGTTCACCAGACGGATATCGATAAAAGCTAAACCTAAACCGACTATCACTAACAATAGGGTGTAAGGAATTTGGCGAAACCAGCTAAAAATCCTCGAAACCGTAGCCACACTCAGGGAAACGGACAAAACAATTAGAAATTGTTCTAAATTTTGCTTAATGACTTCATCGGTAGCGGATTCTAAACTCATTGGGTGGGAGGCAATCGGTGAGCGGACGTGCAAGAAAAGAACAATCTAAATTATTTGACATCCTCGCCGCCGTAAAACGGACGGCGATTCCCAAACCTCACGATTTAGGTTTCTGCTTCTTTCCCGAAGGATTTTTCGCACCTGCCTTCACAGATTTACTCTGTTCTGGTCTTATGGTCGCTCCACAGACTGACACCGCAAGCCCTGCGGCCAAAATATTTTTACTGGCGTTAATGTCTCGGTCATGGTGAGTCCCACAGTTCGGACAGTCCCACTCTCGAACATTTAACGGCAGCTTTTTCACAATATACCCACAATTACTGCACCGTTTAGAACTGGGAAAACATCTATCTATTTCGATGTAATTTTTCCCGTACCAACGGCATTTATAGGCTAATTGTCGGGTGATTTCTCCCCAGCTTACATCAGATATTGCCTGAGATAATTTCGGGTTTTTGACCATATTCTTAACGGCTAAATTCTCAACCACAATCGTTTGGTTTTCACGAACTAATTGAGTGGTTAGCTTGTGTAAATGGTCTTTCCTGCTATCGGTGATTTGAGCGTGAATTTTGGCTACTTTGATTTTTGCCTTTTCTCGATTCTTTGAGTCTTTCTGTTTTCTAGAAAGATTTTTCGATGCTCTTCGCAACCTCTGATAATGTTTCTTAAAATGCTTAGGATTAGACACTTTATCGCCGTCGCTGGTACTCACGAGGCTACTAATTCCTAAGTCAATTCCAATGGCTTTATCTGTTACTGGTAAAGG
>NZ_JASJFB010000063.1:0-12229 GCF_030065455.1 Microcystis sp. M53602_WE12
CGCTGTAGGGTTGGGGGAATGGAGACGGACAAAGGATCGACAGGCAAGAGGCAACAGGTAGTTAGGGTTTCCTGAATAAATCTAAAAACCTTATCCAACAAGGTTTTTAGACTTTTTTTCTCTCAAAAAGTGCCGACCATTGGAGTGATTGGGGGGAAAATTCTGAGACTTTTTCCCTAAAAATTAGGTAATTGACTCCCTCAAAATCGGTAAAACCCTACACCCCACACCCCACACCCCACACCCTGCCCCCACGAAAAACTTTTTGCCGCAAACCCTAATTAATTGTGTTTCAGCTAGTTTTAACCCTGTTTTCCTCTATTGTTTCGGGTTCTTCTCCTGGACAGTTCAGGGAAATTGCCGGTAAATCGTGGCGAAGGAAAGCATATTCGGTGACGATTTGATTACCGATTAGGTGTTCTTGGATAATTCTTTCGATCGCTTCCTTGTTTACCCTTCCATACCAGACTCCTTCCGGGTACACTAATAAAATCGGACCCTGGCTACAAACCCGCAAACAGTTGGCTTTAGTGCGAAAAATACAGCCAGGACGGTCTGCCCTAGGGCGATCGAGTTCTAATTCACTTAACCGCTTCTTTAAATAATCCCACACTTCTAACCCGTCTTCCTTGTCACAGCATTTTGGCTTAGTCTGATCGCAGCAGAGAAATAGATGACGCTGGATCTGGGCCAGTCCCAACTTAGCCACATTTTCCCCCAAGATATCTCTAGTGTCCGCTTCTTCCATAAATTTTTTTTATCAACTAAACTCTTGACATTGAACAGAAAATGTGCATGGCCGACTAAAATTTCGGTTTGAGGATGTAACGATAGATAAGATAAACGATAGCGGCAAGGATTAAAGCGCTTAAAACTGCGCTGACTAGGCGTAAAATCGCCGTTAAAATCGAAAGAGCCACAAAAACCCCCGCCACTGCCACGACTACCTGTGCCGGTGTGGACAGGCTGCCGTACCAAGTTTTCACTTTTTCGAGAGTGGCAGCGAAACTAACCGGGGTAGCAACGGGGGGAAAATCGTCGGTTTCGATTTCCACTTCCACTTCCTCTGGGGTATATTTAGTATCGAACGGTTCGGGAGACTGCATAAACACTCAAGCTACTTAACACTTCATCCCTATTTTATCGGTGATTGGGGTTGACAGGGGTTGACGCAGAATTAATGTAACAATGAGTTTATCCATAGCTAAACGATCGGAATCTATGAGCCTATCGACTGCCACCGTTACCGCCATCAATTATCCTGATGCTACCATCACTAGGGCCGAACGCGCCCTCTGTTGTTCTCCTTTCCGTGTCACCCTATTCGCCGCTATGCTTGAGCGAAGTGTATCACTTTTAAGCATTCCGGGTGCTGGGGGTTTAGAAAAAGGTTATACTTCCAGACTGCTGACGGAAGCGGCAGCGGAAAGCTATCTTCTCTGGTTGATTAAAGTGGGAATTTTGCGGCGCGAAGTAGATGGACAGGGGATAACCGATAGTTTTCGTCTCACTCCTTTGGGGAGGAAATTAATAGAAAAATGGCAACCCCAAGGGGACTTTTTCCCTCAACCCACTTTCTGGCAAAGATTTTTAAATACTCTGCAACGTTGGTTTTCTTTTTAATGCTGTTAAGGTGAGGAGTCGGGAGTCGGTCGTCAGGAGTCAGGATTCTCCGAGTCGGTCGTCAGGAGTCAGGAGATAGGAGATTATTTTATTTATTCTCCCCACACCCCACACCCCACACCCGACACCCCACTTCCCCACTTCCCCACTTCCCCAATTCCCACACCCTACACCCCACACCCCACACCCCACACCCCACTTCCCCATCTCCCCATCTCCCCATCTCCCCATCTCCCCATCTCCCCACTTCCCAATTCATAATTCCTAATTCCTAATTCATAAAAATTCAATACTCAACCCAAAAAACTAGATGAAAGCAATTATGGTAGTGGGGACAACATCCCACGCGGGTAAATCTTTTTTAACTGCGGCTTTATGTCGTTTATTCAACCGGAAAGGTTGGCAGGTAACACCCTTTAAAGGTCAGAATATGGCCCTTAATGCCTATGTTACCGCCGGAGGGGGAGAAATGGGTCACGCCCAGGCGGTGCAAGCATGGGCTGCGGGGACAATTCCCCGGCTAGAAATGAACCCAATTTTATTAAAACCCCAGGGAAATATGACCTCTCAGGTGATTATTAAAGGCAAGGCTGTGGGTGTCACCACGGCAGCGGATTATTATCAGAATTATTTTGACCAAGGTTGGCAAGCAATTAAAGAATCTTTGGCTAAATTATCAACAGAATTTGATCTAGTTGTCTGTGAAGGTGCGGGAAGTCCGGCGGAAATAAATCTCAAACATCGCGATTTAACTAATATGCGGGTGGCTAAATATCTCGATGCCGCTACTATTTTAGTGGTGGATATTGATCGCGGGGGGGCTTTTGCTCACGTCGTCGGTACGTTAGAATTATTAGAACCGGAGGAAAGAGCTTTAATTAAAGGTATTGTGATCAATAAATTTCGCGGACAAAAATCTCTCTTAGATTCGGGGATTACTTGGCTAGAAGATTACACAAAAATTCCCGTTTTGGGAGTTCTTCCCTATAGTGATATCTTTTTAAGTGCCGAGGATTCTCTTAGTTTACTCGATCGCCCCGCCCAAAAACCTAAAGCTGAACTAAATATCAGTGTCATTCGTCTGCCTCATATTGCTAATTTTACTGATTTTGACCCTCTCTGTGGTGAAGCAACGGTTAATGTCCGTTATCTAGAATTACAGGAATCTTTAGGTGATCCCGATGGGGTAATTATCCCCGGTTCTAAAACCACTGTCGCTGATTTAATTGCTCTTAATCAAAGTGGTATGGCTAATCAATTACAAGCCTATCACCAAAGGGGAGGTATTATCTTTGGCATCTGTGGTGGTTTGCAAATGTTAGGGCGATTAATCCTCGATCCTGACCATCGAGAAGGTCACGAAAGTGAGGCAGCTGGCTTAAATTTACTGCCCTTAAAAACGGTAATTACTGCCGAAAAAATTACCCGTCAACGACAAGTTTTATCCAATTATCCCCAAGCTGGTTTACCGGTAATGGGATACGAAATTCACCAAGGCATAAGCGAATGGGAAAGTGAATCAGGTTATCAAAAAATGTTCGAGGAAGATGCTAGTCTAGGAATTGTCAATGATTCTCTCTCAATTTGGGGCTGTTATTTACATGGTATCTTTGATAATGGTTCTTGGCGAAGAACTTGGTTAAATCATCTGCGTCAGCGTCGCGGTTTATTATCTTTGCCGACGGGAATTGCTAACTATAGTGAACAAAGAGAAATAACCCTAGATGCTATGGCTAATTTACTGGAAGAACATTTAAATCTTACACCTATTTTTGCTCATTTGTAAGGAGAAATTATGACTATTGCAGTGCGTTTTTTACCTGATGATATTATCATGGAAGCGGAAACCGGAGAACTATTATTAGATGTGGCAAAAAAAGCAGGAATTGACATTCCTACCGGCTGTTTAATGGGTTCCTGTCACGCTTGCGAGGTAGAATTAGATGATGGTACTCAAATTTGCAGTTGTATTACTGGTATCCCCGGCGATCGAGATTCTTTAACTGTTCATTTATACTCCGATCCGCTTTGGTAGGTTGCTCCCTTAGATCTAGTCAAACTTGGGAATAATCCAAGCTGCTATAATAGCCAATAAAACAACAATTTCTAAGACTTTATATAAGTTAAGAGATTGTAGCCACTGAAAACTATTGGCTAGACGCAAACTTAACCCCCATTGACGTAATTGAGATAACCATAATTTCGGGCTATCTTGTTCACGAAAATGCCATTTAAGGATAGATAATAACAGGGGAACCCCTCCCACTTTAGCAGTCATGAGCAGGTGCAGGATCAGACATACTGCCATAATTAACCAACTGAGCAAATGGGCATAATACCAAAAGTGATTTAATTCCCCTTCCGGTAGCCATTCGGAATCCATCATCCGACCACTATACAAGGCAAAAGTTAGGGCAAAAAGAGTCAAAGTATTGACTAAACGATGGAGACTATACCACCAAATCGGCTTACCAAATTGGGTTAATTTGTTAAGAGAATCACTTTGAATTAATCTTTTGTTGCCGCGACGAAAAGCATAGATAGCAAAAACGGGAAAAATAATCAGAGTATAGAGGCCAAAAGTCCCGTGAATACTTTCAATTTCTCGATATTCTGGTAAAGGCAGTTTTAACCAACGACCGTCAAAAGTATCATAGGTCCAATAGGCCGTAACCATGGCGGCAATGAGGGCAATTCCCGTGAATCCGTGCAGAATTCGCAGTAAAAGAGGTTGATAAGGTTGATTAGTTTTCATGAACTCGATCGATACAATGGGGGATGTAAACTTGCCCAGATACTATGTTAACTAATCCTTGGCTCGTCGCTGTTCTTCTCAATACCGTCCTCCTCGGAATCGCCTGGATTGCCCCAAAAAAGCTCTTAACTCGGATGGGTTATCTCCATGCTTGGGTTTTAGGGGTGATTGTCTGGGGAAGCTTGGGATGGCGCGGTTATCTAATTGTTTTATTCTATTTCCTCGTCGGTTCTACTGTCACCCGCATCGGTTTAGCACGCAAGGAAGCGGAGGGAATTGCCGAAAAAAGAGCGGGGGTGCGCGGTCCTGAAAATGTCTGGGGTTCCGCTTTAGCGGGGGCAATTTGCGCTATCCTAAGTCTTTTTGCCGCTTCTCCCTGGGATTACCTCTTAATACTCGCTTATGTGGCTAGTTTTAGCACCAAATTAGCCGATACTACTGCCAGTGAGGTGGGCAAAGCTTATGGTAAAACTACTTATCTAATCACTAATTTTAAATCCGTCCCCCGGGGAACAGAAGGTGCTGTTAGTTTAGAAGGAACGATCGCTGGTTTGTTGGCAGCCACGGCTATTTCCCTGTTAGCATGGGCTATCGGTGCGATCGATCTTCTTGGTGTGTTATGGTGCGTAATTGCGGCATTTATCGCCACCAATATCGAAAGTCTCATCGGAGCTACTCTACAAACTCGCTTTCTGTGGTTAACTAATGAATTGGTCAATGTGATCAATACGGTTATCGGTGCGATCGTAGCTATACTGTTAAGCTTGCTCTGGTCTTTCAGCTAAAGTTAAGTGACTAAAAAAATTTTTCAGAGAATATCTATGCTAAAGTGGCGTTTTTGTGCATTGTCCCTGCTGTTACTGCTAATTACTGCCTGTGGGACGGAAAATCAACCGAATTCTAGTTCTAACACTGCAAATAGTCCCAGTGCTGACCGCTTGCAAACGGTGAAAAATCGCGGTAAGTTAATTTGTGGCATTAACGGAGAAGTGCCTGGGTTTAGCTTTGTTAATGAAAAAGGCGAATATTCGGGCTTAGATGTGCAAATTTGCCGAGCTATTGCGGCTGCTCTCTTTGATGATCCCTCCAAAGTCGAATATCGTAAACTTAGCCCCCAAGAGAGATTTACTGCCGTACAGACGGGAGAAGTGGATATCCTCAGTCGCAACACCACCTGGACGATTAACCGGGATACCGCTCTGGGGATGGAGTTTATCACCCCGGTTTTCTATGATGGTCAGGGAATCATGGCCACGAAAGCCAGTAATATTAAGAAATTAGAAGATTTAAGCGGAAAGTCCATTTGTGTGCTATCGGGAACCACCACAGAACAAAATCTGGCCGATGCCATGGCAAAAGCGGCAGTGCAAGGTTATAAACCGATCGTTTCCGATGATGTGGAGGCTTTATATACAGCTTATCAGGCGGGGCGTTGTCAGGCTGTCAGTTCCGATCGCTCCCAATTGGTGGCCCGGCGCTCGGTTTTTCCCCGACCGCAGGATCATCAATTATTAGAAGTGGTAATATCTAAGGAACCTTTGGCCCCGGCCGTGGCCGATGGTGATCCCGCTTGGTCGAATGCCGTCCGCTCGATCGTTTTTAGTTTAATTCAAGGGGAAGAATTTGGGATTAACTCCCAAAATATTGGCACTTTTGCCGATAGCAAAGACCCCAGTATTCGGCGCTTTTTGGGTATTGATGAGAAGTTAGGCGAAGATATGGGTTTACCCAATGATTTTGCCCAAAGAGTCTTAAAACAGGTGGGTAATTACGGTGAAATTTATGAGCGGGAAATCGGTAAACCCCTACAACTCGATCGAGGTTTAAATAATCTTTGGACAAAGGGGGGTTTATTGTATTCTCCTCCTTTTCGTTAGTTTTAAGATTGTGTTTCCTGACGGGGAATATAGACCCCTATGGCCGCTGGAATAACTCGAAACATGGCGGGAGTAGTGCTAGTAATTTCGCCATCGGTGTTAATACTATGGGGTTTACGAGTCTGAATTTGAATTTCTTTCCCCTTAAGAGTTCTCACCCAAGATAATAAACCCTGTTGTCCTCGCGGTAATGTCCATAAAAGCGGGAAAATTTGCCACCAGTGTTCAATTTCTAGGCTATATAAATCTAACCTTTGATCGTCGATTTGGGCATCGTGAGCGATCGGCATTCCTCCCCCATAATAACGACCATTTCCGATCGCTATTTGTAGGGTTTTAACTTTGATATTTTGGCCATCAATACCGATCATAGCGGTAAAAGGACGAGTTTTACTTAATACCTGTAAAGCTGTCCAAGCGTAGGCCAAAATCCCCAAACGTCGCTTTAAACCCTTGTTCAGTTTTTGGGTAATTTTCACACTTAATCCTAAACTAGCCACGTTGAAAAAGTATTTATTATTTACCCAACCTAGATCGATATATTTTAAATTACCTTCCGCAATAATTCGACAGGCTTCGGCAATAGAATTCGGTATCCCTAAAGTCCGGGCTAAATCATTAGCCGTTCCCAGAGGTATAATGCCTAAAGGCAGTTGAGTTTCTACCAACATATCCGCCATAGCATTAAGAGTCCCATCGCCACCACCGACAATAACTAAATCAATACTAGAGCGATATTTTTCCAGCAAAAAAGGTATATCTTCTACCTTTTTCAAAGGGACGCTGATAATTTCAAAATCCCAATTATTGAGCAGATCAACAGTTTGAGCAAAGTTTTCTTTACCCTTGCGCGAGTGACGATTGATTAGTAGTAAAGCTCTTTTAGTCATAGGTAAGTTTCTCAGCAGTGCAGGGATAAAGGTTATGTAATTAGGAGTTGCTGAATAAATGTGAAATATAGACGAGGTAAGGGTTTTAGTGGCTGGTTTTGCGAAACAGGTGCAAGTCCTTTAGGGGCGAAGCATTCGGGCATAACCTATCGCTGAAACCGTAGATTTTCTATCCGAATCCTTCGCCCTTATTTTTTCAGCAAACCCTAATTAAATCAGAAAAAATATCAGGTGATTGTCAATAATTTAGCCCCATTGATCACTAAATTTTAGTTAATAGCCCTTTCTTCGAGAAAATGTTCTACCATTGCCCCTATGTATGATAGCAAATTCAGACCCTTCAAGGCCATGAAACGAAGATAATGGCAGACAATTACTTGATTTTACTGATAACGGGCGTTTTTTCGGGCTTATTAGCGGGTTTATTCGGTATTGGGGGTGGCACTATCTCCGTGGCGATCCTGTTAAATTTGGGCCACAGTTACGGGGAATCGGTGGCTACCAGCAGTTTAGCGATCGTTTTCACTTCCCTAGGAGGTACGCTCCAAAATTGGCGATTAGGTTCCCTCAAATGGCAGCGAGTTCTCCTCTTAGGTTTACCCGGGATTTTTACGGCATTTATCGGGGTCTATCTGGTCAAATATAGCCCCAAACACCTCCTAGAAGCGGCTTTTGGTTGTTTTTTACTGCTCAATATCTATTTAACCAATCTCAAGCAAAATTTAAGCCAAAAAGAGCCAGTTTCTGCCATTAGATTGAATCCTAATCTAGCCTGTCTGCTAACCGGAGGAATCGCTGGATTTCTAGCCGGTATTTTCGGAATTGGCGGTGGGGCGATCATGGTGCCACTACAAATGATTTTTTTGGCAGAAAAGATCAAAATCGCCATTGTCACCAGTTTAGGTGTGGTTTTACTCAATTCGATCGCCGCCTGTTTCGCTCATGCCCAAGCCAGTTATATTCTTTATCTACAAGGGATTATTTTAGGTATCGGTGGTTCCCTAGGTGTACAAGTAACCACTCGTTTTTTACCGAAATTACCGGATCGATTGGTGCGGATTACTTTTTATATTTTTCTGCTACTGATGGCCATTTATTTCTTCATCCGCGCTTGCTCTTAGACCGCATCAACGGACTCGTTAAATCTCAACTTTCTAACCTTTCTAGTCTCTCCCTGATTGGCTTTTTCCGTGTTCATCAATAAAAAACGGAGAATACTTGACAAATTCGGGGGGGGAGAATAAAGGAGACATAATTTTAGATGCCTATTGTGGGTGTGGAACGACTCCATCAAGTGGTTATTTATCTAAGGAAAAGTGACTCCCCCAAAGTCCGACAGAATGATTATAAACAAGGGAAAACCTCTCATCAATTTGAAGTGATTAGACTCTGGGAACAACCCTCGGAACCCCTATTAAAGGCTCCCGGACTGTTTCCTTTTGCCATACTTGCTCAAGCTGAGAAACAAGAAAACTTACTGCGGCAAATTGCCCAAGAAATCGAGCAAATCAGCGATAGTCGAGAACAAAGTAATCTGGCTGCATCTACCGCAATTCTAGCCGGGTTAGTATTAGAGAAAGACATCATTCAACGATTATTGAGGAAAGACATCATGAAAGAATCAGTTATCTATCAAGAAATCTGGTCGGAAGGTTTACAAGAGGGACGACAAGAGGGACGACAAGAGGGAGAAGCTAACCTAGTTTTACGTCAATTAAATCGGCGTGTAGGGGACATTTCTCCCGAATTATTGCCCAATATTCGCAGTCTTGACCTAGAACAGTTAGAAAACTTGGGAGAAGCTTTGTTAGATTTTCAGTCACTACAGGATTTAGAACAATGGCTGGAAAATTGCCGAGCTAGTTAGTACAAGTAAACTAAATGCTGTCTATCCATTCCCATGGAAGCAGCAAGCTC
Organism: Microcystis sp. M53602_WE12; assembly: GCF_030065455.1. NCBI lineage: Bacteria > Bacillati > Cyanobacteriota > Cyanophyceae > Chroococcales > Microcystaceae > Microcystis > Microcystis sp. M53602_WE12. Next base: position 9,063 of record NZ_JASJFB010000063.1, read on the forward strand.
TCAACTCCCTTGAGAGTAGTTAACACTTTAATCTATTCCGCGGTAGAGATCGGCGATGGCTAACTCTAGGTTAATACTTTGCAGGATCACCCGATCGCCTGTCTCGTAAATAGTCGTTTCCCATATCCCCAGAGAATTACGACGACGGCATTCCACGCGCTGGATTTCTTGGGAAATTAATACATATTCTTCTAAAGTTTCTATCTGTTGATAATCTTGGAATTTTTCGCCCTTGTCAAAAGCGGCCGTACTGGGGGAAAGCACTTCCGCAATTAGTTTCGGATAGCGTTTCAGATAACGATCTTGGCGATCGCGCGGATCGCAGGTAACAAAAGCATCGGGATAGTAATAAAACTGATCTTGATAGTTAACCTTGACATTACCCGAGTAAAACCGACAGTCTGTAGAGTCGCCGAAATGTTCGTCAATGACTTTGAGAAAATTGAAGGCGATGCGCTCGTGATTATCCGTACCGCCGGCCATCGCATAAACCAAACCACGTCGGTATTCATGACGGATCTGACTCTGGCGCTCGATAGCGAGATATTCTTGGGGACTGATGTAGTTGGGAACTGCGATCATAATCTCTAGGGGAAAGCCTACTATCAATTATAGTACGAGAATGGCTCTCTTATTCTTTGTGTGATAATTTTTGCTTATGGAATCGTGAAATGCTTATCGGGCAAGACTTTTAGGGCTATTTTTACGTTCAGCGAAGCTCAGTCGAGCCGCGGAAGAAACTATCAGTATAGACCTCGTTTCCACACAGAAACCAGAAGAGCCAAATTTCCAATACTCAGTTTAAATTTAGTACAGCTTAACCAGATTACTTGGAGTAGATAAAATCTCTGAAAAGGGGGTTTTAGTCTCAGCCAAAAATTCAGAAATTGTCTCTCCTTTTCAACAACTATTTGATGTTTTGCCTCCACAGGATATGACATTTTTTCCTTCTTAGCTGAAACTGTCTTGCTTAGTATTAAGCCAGCCCCTTATTTAGTTGTAATCCGTGAAGATTTGCAATTCACTTCTCCTTCCACTGGTAAAGATTTAACATGAGAACCTTGAAACTTTTCCATATTGCTGACTCGCCACATAGACAGAGGAAAAGTAATAGCAAATAAACCAAAAACTCCCACTAAAATCCAGACGATATTGTGCATTTTACGAGAGGAAAGTTTTCTAATTTGAACATCCATTTTGTTACCTCCATAAGTTTAAGTTAAGGGTAAATAAGGAAAGATAGGATGCCATGACATAGCGGTGGCGGCAATAATGAGGGCGAAAAACCAAAAGAGAATTGTTTTAGCCTTAATCTTGCGATCTTTCCAGAGATAATGGAGTATAGGCCAACTGATTAACCAGCCAATTAATAACATAGTTTCTTTGCCGGTATAACTGCCAATATTACCCCACATTTTGCTAGGATTTTTACTGCCAGGAATCCAAGACCCTAAATTCCAGAGCAGAGTTTCTACGGTTTTTGTCTGGTCTGCATCGGAAAAATGGTGAGAAACCATCATTAAACAACAACCGATTGCGGCGCTAATAATTGCCGCAGCTGCAGGGCCAGAAGTAGCGGGAGAACGTTTGGCACCTTGGGCTAAACCTTGGGGAAATTGTTGTACAAAAGCCCAGATTTTACCGTACCAAGGGCTATCAACATAGGGTTGTGTCATGAGAGTTGCTCCTATTTTTTAAGAGTTCGTAACTGTGTAAAACCCAAAATTCCCACCGCTAAAAGTCCCATAATGGTGCTAGGTTCGGGTACAGATTCTAGGAGAAAAGCGCGGGTTTCCGTTTCTCCCAATTCATTAGTAAAAGTGCCAAAACCAATAATTTGGCCACGCCCATTAATGCCCGTGGCTTGATTTAAAACCCAACCCGTACCATTAATGACTAAATTATTTAAATCAAATAACTGGCCTTCTTGCCAAAGAGTCCCATGGGCAACTTCACTAGCAAGATTAGAAAAGCCAACAATTTGACCAGATTCGTTAATACTTAAAGCATCGCCTCGCGTACCACCAAGACTGCCTAAATTAATCAAATTGCCGTTATCCCAGAGGAATCCACTAGAGGTTAAAGTGGCTCCTGAACCATTAGTCGCTTGACCAATAACTAAGCCATTTTCGTTAAGATCTCGGGCAAAACTTTGGGCGAATCCGTTGGGAATTCCTAGATTAGTCAGGACAAAATTACCATTGGCATCCTGCTCCCAAAAAGCAGCACTGTAGACATTAGTTCCGTCCACTACACCATCGGAGTCTACATAACCAACGATTTCGGTATTGTCATTAATGGCTAAACCAAAATTTTGATCGCCGTCAAGACTAGGTAAGTTGATGCGCGTACCATCTTCCCAGAAAATAGCGTTTCTTCGATTGGTTTCAAAGATATGATAACCAGCAATCTGATTGCTGTTGTTGATGTCGATAAAATAACTTTCCAGGCCACCAAAGTTATAAATGTTGAGGTCGTAACCCCCGGAACCGTTAGGAGTCCACAATAACGCCCGGTCTGTGGGTCCGGCGGTTTCATCTCCCGCACCGACAATCATCCCTGCGTCATTAATAGAACGAGATAAACCACCGCGACCGGGGAGAGTGACGGGGGTGCCGCCATTAACTGGGCCAGTAAGGGGTAAAGCCGTTATCGTACCGTTTTCCCAGATATAGCCACTAGAAGCGGTATTACCGGCAGTGCGGGAACGACCGACGATTTGACCTTGGTTGTTAATGCTGGCTGCCCTCGTATCCGTACCATCGGGGCTGAGTGTACCCAAGTCGGTGATTTTATACATCGAACCCGCTAGGGCAGGAGACACAGTATGTAAGCCGAAAACAGTGGCTAGAACGAGCGAAAGTTGAATTTTAGTCATTTTTGAGTTGAATCAGCAAATAAGGGTTTACAGAGCCTGAATTTTGGCGACACCGAGGCCGCTAACGAGACCACCCATAGCAAAAAACATCATTGCCATCAGAGCAATGCAAGTGGCTGTTAACACCGGTCGGTTAGCTTTGTCCAAAATTGAGTCGCCGTATTTCCAGAGAATCCAAGTGCAGGCCACGCCTAGGGGTAGGGTAAAAAGGACGCTGAATTCGTGGTATTCCATGAGGACGTATTGACCGAGGGGCGAATTTTCCTTTAGCCATGCCCGCGCACCGCCA
>NZ_JASJFB010000689.1:0-6632 GCF_030065455.1 Microcystis sp. M53602_WE12
AGAAGTTGGCAAAATATACCGCGTTATCCCTGATGAGACAGCAGAAATAAACAGTCTAATTCGGGTTATTGATGAAAGTGGTGAAGATTACGCTTTTTCTGTGAATCGGTTTCATGCTATTGAGTTACCAAAGCCAATAGAAGAAGCTTTATTATCAGTTGCCAACTAAAACCCTCTCAATCCACTGAAAAAGAAACCACAAAAGTAGGCTAAATTGCCTCTAAAAATACCATCGATGTCCCTTCATTCAATCTTGAGAGGGTTTATTTTTGGCATCTATTAATACTTCTAAAAATTGTCAAACTTATTAATGATGTCTTGAATTTGCTGCGCTGGGATGTCTGTTTGGTCAGATTTGGTATAGATGAGGAGCATCAAAACACAACCATTGTCTTTAAGTTGATAGATAACACGATAGCCGCTACTTTTGCCCTTTTGAATATCGCTGTTTTTGAGGCGAACTTTAAAGACAGTGTAGCCTATTCCTGGTATTTGATCGCCGATGAATTTGCCTATCTGAAGGTCATCAATTAGAGGTTGTAGGTCAGTACGAATGCTCCGATAGCGTTTGGCGAGGGTGCGAAGTCGATCCTTGAATTCATCAGAGAAAAGGAGCTTAATAGAGGGAATTTCTTCAGTCATCTATGCCATCCCAGAGTTCAGAGATGGGATGTACTTTGCCTTCTTTAGCTTGCTGAAGAGAAATACAAAGACTGGTGAGGATGAGTTCTTTTGGTTCGTCGTCAGGGTCAGTGGGTGGAGTGAGGATATTACGCGATACTAGCAATTGGTAGAAATCATCGAGTGCCATTCCCGTTAGTTCGGCTGCTTGTTCAAATTTAAGGCGTTGCTGCTGATAAAGCATGACAGCGATTTCCGTGAGCATTTGAGCTTCAGTCATTTGTACTGTTTGCAGAAGTTTAGAGGGAAGGATGAGGTTCATAGAGGTTTCATTAAGTGGCAGTAACTTCATTGTATCGCCATGAAAAGGAAACCACAAAAGTAGGCTAAATTGTTTCTAAAAATACCATAAATACCCCTTCAATCAATCTTGAGGGGGTTTATTTTTTTGCCTGTGTTTCCACATATTCTCGCAGGACGCGATTAATACTGGTCTGATACCCCTCCTCTTGTGTGGCCTGGGTTTTGAACCAGTCTATCAGGTCAGCATCAAGGCTTAGAGTTATCTGCTGTTTGAGCGGACGATAGAATACACCACGCCGCGCCCTGCTCCAATCTCCCGTAGCCTCTGGGATCAGATCTGTGCGGATAGGCTCTTGTGATGCGGCTAGAGCGTCAATTTCAGCCTGTATCTCTGGCGGTACTGGATTACAATCTCCCTTCTTCATAAGCCCTCCTTTCATGGGCTGTTGCCCTGCGTGCGCTAATAATTCGTCCCGTTTCCTCTCCGGTCACTGAATCAGACTCCGGCCAAGTATGCACCACAAATACAGTCAGTTTACCGATCAGTCCGATAGTCTGCCAGCGTTCTTCCTCTGGGTATGGATCAAGACGGCTGACAGCGAGAGAATCGGCAAAAACATATTGAGCGGCTTCAAAGCTCAAGCCGTGATCGCGCTTGTTTGTCCGATTTTTGTTGTCGTCCCATGTCCACTTCAATTTTACTCTCCAAATGTAGCTATAGCGTTTCCTGTTCGCAAGAGGTACACTATCGATGTTGAAAAGCTTAATTAGCAAAGGTTTAAGTGTGCCACACAGGTGTGAGAACCGCTATATATTATAGTTACTACATTAATTTTTATCAACATTGTATTTGCGCTAACGCAATCGCAATAAAATTTACCCCTGTCGGGATCATAACATTATCCAGATATAATGCCAGTATAACTACCGATTTAGCAGCAATAGCAAGCTAAACAAATTACTCATCATCAAAAGATAACAGTTCGAGCGGTATGTGTTAATTATCATCCCTTTCGGCTTCGGCGCAGCTTCAACCCTCAAGCGCCAACTAAAACACTCTAAATCAACAAAAAAAGAAACCACAAAAGTTGGCTAAATTGCCTCTAAAATACCATAAATGCCCCTTCATTCAATCTTGAGTAGGTTTATTTTTTTGCCTTCCTCCCTCAAAAAATTCTCAGGGACACTAGAAAATAACTAAAAACTCTGCTGGAGTAATAATTGGAATCCCTTGATAAGTATTGAGAATTAAAAGCTCCTTATCGCCTGTTATGATGTATTGTGCCATTCCAGATACAGCTAATTCTAAGAATTTATTATCATCTAAATCGGAACAAACTCTCGTTTCATGCCATATATCAACAAATAAGCTCCTATTTTTAAGAGACGACAAGAAATCTAACCTATCATCTTTTTCTAAATATTTGTCAAATTTATTTTTACTTATTCTCGTTGCCAATTCTTGATAAGTTGCCTCGCTCTGGAGAATAGTAAATTGACTGACTGCTATATTGATTACTTTTTTGGGTGTTCCTAGGGGATTTAGTAAAGCACTAATAAAAACATTTGTATCTATAACAACTCGATTAGGATTCATCTACTAATAGTTCTGTTAGTTTATCTTCTGTCAAACCTTTAGCTTGAGCTTTTTTGCCGACTTTATCCATAATTGAGATAAGACTTTCTGAATTTTCCTCAATCGTCAGATTAACTTCTTGTTCAGGAGAAAGACCTAACTGAGCGATTAGTGTAGGAATCTCCGATACCTTAATATTTTTGAGAACTTGTTTCATGGCTTAACTAGGTAACTAGGTGTATCTTCAACTTTTATTGTACTCTATTTAATCACATTTAACAGTGTTCCTCAAATCGTCCTCGACCTCTTCGCCACAACTTCAACCCTCAAACATAAACTAAAACCCTCTAAATCCATCAAAAAAGAAACCACAAAAATAGGCTAAATTGCCTCTAAAAATACCATAAATGCCCCTTCATTCAGTTAGTCTAGAGTGCGGAACGGCAGCCAGTGGAGAAATGAAGTCAAATCCCGTCATACTTTATCTTTATTTCTGACTGGCTGCCTAGACAAATCAGAAAGTAAAAGTCGTGCGGATAGTACCGATAACTAAGGTGGAATTGTTGTTATTAGAGTTAGGAGAAGTAATCACGATTACCCCCGGAGTAAGGGCGATATTATCGGTGAGTTTCCACTCATAAAATCCTTCGATATGAAAGGAAGTATCGGGATCATTAGTGGCACTGCCATCATTTAATCTAATACTAGAACTAGATACCCAGGGCTGCATACCAACAATAATACCCGCCGTATTTCCTTCCTTAAATAAATCAGGAAAAGCCAAAGTTACCGCCCAATTCCAGATATCTAAATCCCCGCGTTCTAGTTGTCCATCTAAGGTGCTAAGAGTGATAGCTTTTGTATAGCCACCCCAACCACCGAGGACAAAACCATCGACAATTCGCCAAGTAAATTGTAAACCCAAACTATTATTAATTGTCGGCACAGCCTCCCCGAATAGTTCTTCGGTGAAAAATCGGAAATTCGAGCGCTGGCTTCCCGTTCCCGTATCTAATTGGTTATAACCATGAAGGTAGGATAAAGCAATGCCAAAATTCTCGTTAGGAACATAACCCAGCTGCCCTAGGGCAGTATAGGAACCGTTAAATAAACCCGCACCCGGGTTAGGATCGTTAGCATCCCCGGCAAGATAACCGGCGCTGAATTGCAAAGCCCCATAATTACCCTGTAAACCGAGTCCAGTTTGTCCGGGGGCAAAATAAAGGGGATTGCGAGTACCAAAAGCGGAAAGCGCCCCACTAGCACCATCTCCATCCAAAAAGTTGAGGGTATTGGTAAAGTCATCTTTAGCACCTCCCGTCGCTTCTAACCAGAGTTGGATATTTTCCGTTAGGGGGAAACTGTAGTTTAAAACTTCTAGCAATAAATCGTTGCCGTCCGGTTGGGTAAAGGCTAAGGTGCTTTCAAAAGTTCCCGTAGTATCGGCTAAATCGGCAATATTTCCCGTTGCTAGACGGGTATAGAGTAAATCTTTGCCTGTGAAGCTAGTATTTAATTCTAAACGGGCCCGATAACCAAAAGCTGGCACTTGGGGAATCCCTTCACCACCGTTTTTTTCTCCTGTGGCTACCCCATATAATGCCATCACCACTTCCCCGGTTAATTTAGTGGTGGTGGAAAATTGATTATTTTCCAGAAAAGCGACTCGATTTTCTAAGTTATCAACCCTAGCACCCAATGCCGCTAATTCTGTCTCGAATTCCCTGACTAATCGCTTGATTTTGTCTAGATCTTCTTTTAATACCGCTACTCCTTCTTGAATCAATCTTTCTAGGGTATTTAAGCAAGCATTCAACCCGGCGGCAAATTCCCAACGAGTTAAAGCGCGTTCACCGCGAAAAGTGCGGTCAGGATAACCTACTATACAACCATACCTCTCCACGAGACTTCTTAAGGCCTCAAAAGCCCAGGCAGTGGGAGAAACATCCCGCAATTGATTGACACTTGTTACCTGTGCCATGGGGTTACTAGAGAGGTTTTCGAGACTATTAGCCAGTACCGGACCAGAAAAACCCAGTAATATGGCTGCTGTTAGGAAATTTTGCTTGATTTTCATTGCTGTCTCCCACACCTATAAGAATGATTATTGTTCTCAGTATAATCAGGTTAGCAAACTTTTTTCAGTCTGGCACTGTTGCAAATATTTTTCAAGTGTTACTCCAGATAAAATCTGAATTATCTAGCATTTCTTGGTTCAAATAAATCTTAAATGATAATAAAAACAATAGGTAAATAATTTTATTTTTCCTAAAAACAAGATAGAGACGCTGCTGACAGCATCTCTAAATGATTATTTTTGGTTCAATTGAGGATAAAAAAGAGGTAACTAGCGTAATTCAGCGTTAAACTCGTTAAAAGAGCGTCTTTTTAACTCTAGCGATTGCGATCGAGGCAAAAGCTCAAAAACCTTTCTTAAGACATCATCCACATCTTCATATTTAACATTGCCCAAACCATCATAAACCACTTTACCTTGTTGGTCTAAAACCACCGTTTGGGGAACCCCACCGCGATAATAGTAACCCGGTTCATCGGCACGATAGGAAGACTTTAAGGGGATAGAATCGACACTTACGGGGATAATACTGGCGGCGCGACCGTAAAACTCTTGAAAACGGGAGACAATCGCCGCAAATTGCTTACAATCGCTACTATCATCCAAATAATAGACAATAATAGCTGGAATTTTCCGTTGAAAAGTTTCCGCTAAATTTAAACGCGGTGGCACGAGGGAACCATTACCCGCATAGACCACAAAAATATTACCATCGAGGCGATCATCATCGATCCCCGCATAGGCGCTAGGGGTTAGCCAAGGAGAGAAACTCGTCAGAGCAACAATGAGAAAGACAAGACAGATCTGAAGACGCAGCCGATAACGAGATTTCATGATCAACAGGGTTAGAATATTAAGACAATTTTTAGTTTGACATACCCCACGCCTTAAACAGACGTGGATTCTTCTAGCATCACTGCTGTGAATTTCTGGCTCAACGAGTCCACTTGAATTAGATTCCTGGCGAAATCCCACCCAGAGGTGGTTCTCTCCCCAGACTTTCGCTCCCTTACAGAAGCCTGTTTTCGGGGGCCCCTACGATACAGTTCAAAACCTCTAAAATAATTGGTTTCTCTGGTACTTGACGCTTAGAGCTTTTACCTATAGGAGCATTCCCCTATAGAACCCCATAACTCTAGTTTTCAAGGTGCGTTCATCCTGCGATGACTGGGTTTTTTAAGCGGTTGCTTACCCGGCCCGCTATTCTTAATATCATACATCACATAAAGTCGCCCTAAAAGGGCGAGGCTTTAAACCCAATTTTTCGGTAAAAAATCTTGTGACCTTCGAGCGCGATAATTCCCAAACCACCTCGCGAGTCATTGCCGCTAACTCGCGCTTTGCCAATACCTATTATGCCATTCTAGGACTACATCCGAGTGCCTCGGTGATCGAAGTGCGACGCGCCTATCGGGAACTTAGCAAACGATACCACCCCGATACTACCGAACTCAGCCCCGAAGTGGCAACGGTTAAATTCCAGCGTCTTAACGAAGCTTATGCCACCCTGAGTAATCCTGATCGCCGTTCCCTGTATGATTTACAGATAGGTTACTCCCGCTGGAATGTCATCCAAACCATCCCCGATAGCGATGAACCTATAGCTAATCGTAGCGCCTATCTCGATCCGACCGATCGTCCCCTATCTTCGGGAGAAATTTTTGCTTTGTTTATCTTGGCACTCACCCTGCTCGGCTGCTTGTTACTAGCGGTGATTATTGCTATGCTTCGAGGAGAGAATGCCGTCACTGTAGCCCAATTATTTTTGATTTAGATGCGATGAAGATTCCCACTGCCGATACTCCCCTCTATAATCATCCCTTACCGGCGATCGAAGCATGGCTAGTTAAGTTAGGTTGTCGGAAAAATACCGAGAATGTCCACTGTTGGACTGTGGAAAAACCGACATGGAAAGCGGAAATCTGCCTCGAAATTGAAGAAATCACCGTTCGTTACTTTCGGGCAGCCAATGACGGCAGTGACATCAATCGCGCTTTTAAATACTCCCTTAGTCGCCAAGATATCGAATCGGCGGTTTTTTCTGGTCCCTAATCA
>NZ_JASJFB010000286.1:0-6109 GCF_030065455.1 Microcystis sp. M53602_WE12
GGCTGACAGCACCAGATAGTAGTCTCAACCGCTACTTCTGTTGGTCCATAAGCGTTATATAATTCACAGTTTAACTGCTGAAAAAATCGTTGATTGAGTTCATAAGATAAGGCTTCTCCCCCGACAATTACTCGTTTTAAACAGTGGCAATCTTTGCTCTTGGGATGTTGCAGAAAAACTCGCAATATTGAGGGAACACAAGTGAAACAAGTTACTTGTTCTTGCACAATTAAATCTATTAAATAATCTATATCTTTATACCCGTCAGGTTTAGCCACGACTAGGGTAGCACCAGATGTTAAAGATGAGAAAACTTCCCAAACTGAAACATCAAAACTAAAGGGAGTAATTTGGAGAATGCGGTCTTCAGAGTTAAGATTATAATTGTCAATATTGTCTTTTAGAGTATTGCAAATTCCTTGATGAATATTCATCACACCTTTAGGTTTTCCCGTTGAACCCGAAGTGTATATAACATAAGCTAAATTTTCTGGTTTAACTGGAGAGGTCAAATTCTCTTGACTATAATTAGCTATCTTTAACCAATCTGTATCTAAACACAGTATTTCGGGGCAATTTTCTGGTAGAGATTGAACTAAAGATTGCTGAGTTAACAACAGAGAGATAGCTGAATCAGATATCATATAATCCAAGCGCTCAGGGGGATAATTAGGATCCAAAGGAACATAAGCTCCCCCGGCTTTAATAATTCCCAATATTCCGATGAGCATCTCAAAAGAACGCTCAATAAAAATCCCCACTAATACTTCTGAAGTTACGCCTTTTTCTTGTAAATAGTGACCGACTTGATTAGCTCGATTATTTAACTCTCGATAGGTCAATTTTTTGCCCTCAAAAATAATAGCTATTGCCTCGGGATTATCTCTAACTTTTTCTTCAAATAACTGGTGCAGACACTGTTGAGAATAAGCGACTTCGGTTTGATTCCACTCTATTAGTAATTGATGCCGTTCTTCAGGGGTTAATAAATTAATCTCAGATAATTTACAATCGGGATTCTGAATTACACTTTCAATAATTTGTAAAAAGTGACCGCTCATTCTGGCGATAGTTTCAGGCAAAAATAAATCCGGCTCATATTCAATAGCTAATGTAAGATTATGACTATCTTCAAAGAAGCTCCAAGTCATATCAAATTGAGCCATCCGTGGTTTTAAGGGATAAGGTTGATGTTCCAAACCAGGAATTTTTAAGACAGTTTTGCTTTCTTTACTCAGTAGAGAAAACATGACATCAAATAAGGGATTTCTGGACAAATCACGTTCTAAATTGAGAGCGGATACTAATTTATCAAAAGGATAATCACGATATTCATAAGCATCAAGACAGGTGTTAGTTACTTCCCCTAAGACTTGCTTAAAAGTTACTCCCTCTGGTAATAAAGTTCTTAAGGCCAAGGTGTTAACATAAAACCCGATCTGGTTTTCTAAATCAGGATGATTTCGTGCTGAAATAGGGATACCAACCACTAAATCCCGTTGGCCGGTGTGGCGGTAGAGTAATATTTTAAAGAAAGTCAGTAGGGTAATAAATAGAGTCGTCTGATTTCGAGTTGCAAAGGTTTGTAATTGTTGGCTAAGACTCTCACTAAATTGATAAGTGTAGGAAGCCGCTTGAGAAGATTTTACTTGAGGTCGAGGGAAGTCTATCGGTAAGTTTAAGATAGGGGGATGTTCGGAAAAAACCTCACACCAATACTCATGTTGTTCTCTAACTTCTTCACTTTCTAACCACTGATTTTGCCATGCCGCATAATCTTTATACTGTAGAGTAAGAGGGGGTAATTCAGCTTTTTTTTGTTGAGTATAAGCAGAGTATAATATAAAGAACTCTTGAAAGATAATATCAAGTGATTGTGCATCCCCAATAATATGATGGACAGTCAAACCAAAGATAAATTCTTCTGACTTAATCTGCACCAATAAGACCCGAATAAGGGGCAACTTTTCTAAACTAAAAGGTAAATTTGCCGACTCTTGAATTAAATCATCTGCCAAGAGTTCAGCATCTTTTTCTGCTCTTAAATCTTTAAAAATGATTAACTGTTCTGTGGGGATTTCCTCATGAATAACTTGCTTAATATTGCCTCCAACACTGGCAAAAGTGGTTCTGAGAATTTCATGACGGTTCACCAGTTCTTGAAAGGATGCTGTTAATATAGAAACATCTAACTTGCCATTAATTCTCATGGCAAGCCTAATATTATAAGCACTAGAAGATTCGCTGATATGCTGCAAAATCCAAAGCCTTCTTTGACCGTGAGAGACTTGGTAATATTTTTGTTTTTCCAGTGGGTTAATTGAGTCAGATTGTGGTAAGTTGATCATCGTTTTTGTCGGGATTGAATTAATACAGCTTGTTCTTTTAAAGTATTATGGGTAAAAATTTCCCGTAATCGGAGAGAAACTCCAAATTGATTACGGATTTGTGACACTAAGCGCATCGCCTTCAGACTGTTTCCTCCTAGTTCAAAAAATGACTGATTACTGTTACTAACTTCTGCTTCTAATAACTCACCCCAAAGGGAAGCTAATAAAGCTTCTTGTGGATTAAAATCTGGGACTTGGTTAGTTGAGTCAGTAATATTTTCTTCGGGTTTTGGCAAAGCTAGACGATGAATTTTTCCATTGGGTAACAAGGGAAAAGCTTCTAACCGCATTAAAAAGCTAGGCTGCATATAAATCGGTAAGAGTTGCTTTAATTTACCTCGAATATATTCCTGATGAACTGTATCCTCGGCTTGATAATAAGCAATTACGTTTACTAATTCCTCCTTTTTATTAGCCATAACTAAGGCTTTTTCTACTCCCTCAATCCCACTGAGGACATCTTCAATCTCTCCTAATTCAATCCGTACCCCATTTAATTTAATTTGATTGTCACTGCGTCCTATTACTTCTAAAGTTAGATCAGGAAGCAGTCTGCCTAAGTCTCCAGTACGATAAACTATATCCCTCCCCCCATTCAAAGGATTAGGCACAAAAACTGAATGAGTTAAGCTTTCATCTTGATAATAACCTTTGGTTAAATAGGGGGATTTAACGAACACTTCTCCTACTTCTCCTATTGCCCTGGCGCGATTTCCATCAACCACTGCATAAGCGGCATCTGGCAAAGTTTGACCACCCGGAACCCGTTCATAGGGAATATTATTAGGGTTAGGAATTCGATAAAAATGCTTAACAAATGTAGTTTCACTTGCCCCATAAATATTCACAAATTCTGTCTGAGAGCCAAAAATTTGATGCCATTCAGCCAGTTCTTTCACAAATAAAGGCTCTCCTCCTAAGACAAAAATTCGCAAACTTTTCAGGAGATTATGTGCATTAATTAAACCACGCCCCATCTTTAAAAATAGACGCATTACCGAGGGGACAGTGTGTAGTAAGTTAATTTTCCATTCTCCTATTCGCAGTAATAAAAGCTCTAAGTCTTCTCGCTCTGTACTCTCTGGAATATACAGAGTTCCCCCTGAGCATAAAGTCACACAGGTTTCCCTCAAATAAGCATCAAAATTAATTTGAGCAATTTGTAAACAGCGCCAACTTTCATTAATGCCAAATTCCCGTTTTTCCCAATCAATGAAATGACGTAAGCTGCCGTGACTGCCTAAGATTGCTTTAGGTTCACCGGTTGAGCCAGAAGTAAACATAATATAATTAGAATCATCAGCATCCGGCATAGCTAGAAGGGGTTGCAGTTTGCTTAATTGGCAAGGAAACTCTTGATAATCCATGCCATTCCACTGATGATATTGCTGAATTTTATGAGCCTTAACCACTAAGATATGAGGCGGTTTTTCTAATGCGGATAGTTGGGGTTTAATCCCCTCTAAATTCTCAGCAGCAACTAAGATAATTTCGGGGCTAGTTTTAATCATCATGCGTTGCCGGCGCTCCTCTGGTTCATCTAAACGTAGAGGTAAATAGATTCCTCCGGCTTTAAATACTGCCAGCATAGCGATTAACTGACGATAATCTCCTTCTAGGAGAACACCACAAACCTTATCTTTTTCCACGCCTAATTCTTTTAAGGCATAAGCCCAAAAGTTAGTTAGTTCATGTAATTCTTGATAGCTAAATTTACCCCCTGGATAAATAATCGATGTTTTCTCCGGTTTGGCTGCAACTTGGTCAATAAAATCATGGATAATAGTACGGGTTTCTAAGCGAGGAATAGGATTGATAAAATTGGCAATAAAAGCGGTTTCTGCTGCCGATAACAAAGAAATGTCTTTGACGGGTTGGGCGGGGTTAGATAGCATTTCATTCAAGAGTTTATCGAAGTGAATGAGACATTTTTTCATCCTCTCCTCTTGGAATAAGTCGGTGTTATAAATTAGCTCTAATCTGAGTTTTTCCTGATCTTCACTAAACACAAAAGATAGATCAAACTTACTGGTCGGGGTCAGGGAATCTAGAGATTTTATTTGTATATTTTCCAAGCCTACAGGTTGATCAAAATTTTGCAGAAGGACTAATATATCAAACAAGGGAGTGCGGTTAATTTCTCTAGAAACAGCTAATTTTTCTACTAAAATATCAAAGGGATAATCGGAATGTTCTAAGGCTTCGGTAACGGTTTGACGAACCTTTGCGAGTAGATTTTTGTAGCCTTTTTCGGGTTCAATTTGGTCACGAATAACTAAGGTATTGAGAAATAAACCGATTAGAGATTGCAGTTGAGGATGGCTTCTGGTGGCGATTTCTGTACCAATAGTAATATCATGTTGACCACTGTAGCGATACAGTAATATTTTGACAGCCGCTACCAATGCCATGAATAGGGTGATTTCGTTTTCCTGACAAATTTTTCTTAATTTAGAAATCGTTTCTCGGTCAAATGTCCAGCTTAAATGAGAACCCTTAAACGTCTTTATTTGGGGACGTTTAAAGTCTGTCGGTAAGTGAACTCTGGTCAGTTGTCCATTGTCCAGTTTTTGCCGCCAGTAATCTAGGTTTTGGGGATTATTTTCGCTTCTTAAAAGATTATTTTGCCATCCTGCATAATCTTTATATTGTATCGGCAATGGCTCTATACTAGGCTGTAATCCTTTGGCTAAATCAGAGTAGTATTGTAAGCATTCTTTAGCTAACAAACTCATTGACCAACCATCACAGATAATATGATGAATTTCTAACTCTAAAATATATTCATTCGGAGATAGTTTATAAATCTTAGAGCGCACCAGGGGACTTTTCTCTAAGTCAAACGGTTTTCTCTCTTTTGCAATCGTTTCTAGGATTTCTTCATCAGGTTTATTTGTCCAGTCTTTAAATTCCCAATCAAAAGGACGATTTTGCAGGATTTTCTGTTGTGGTTCACCGTTAATTAAAATGAAAGATGTCCGCAGGGATTCATGACGGGAAATCAATAATTGTATGGCTTTTTCAAAGACATCTGGGCTAAAATCTCCTGCTATTTTGAGGGTGGAAACAATATGATAAGCTACATTATTGAGATCCATCTGTTGCAAGACATAGAAACGTCTCTGAGCATGGGATGTTTCGTAGGTTTCTTGTGCAGATACAAGGGGAATAGTGGCTACCGTCAGAGGGGTAACAGTGCTTAATAATGCTGCTTGTTCAGCAATGGTAGGATGAGCAAATACTTGTTTAATGGGCAAAGATTGCCCTAACTTTTCCTGAATTTTACTCACTAGAGAAATAGCTTTTAAGCTATGTCCTCCTAACTCAAAGAAGTTGTCACTAACCCCTATTTTGGATACCTGAAGAACATCTTGCCAAATCTGAGCTAAGAGGCTTTCTTTTTGATTTCTTGGGGCTATATAAGCAGATTCAATAATTGATGTCTCATCGGGGATAGGTAATTTTTTTCTGTCTATCTTGCCATTGTTATTTAAGGGAAAATCCGACAACAGGACAAAGGCAGAAGGCACCATATAAGCGGGGAGTTGCTGCTGTAAGAAACGACGCAGATCCTGAGGAGTTAATAAAGTATCTTTTCTGATTACATAAGCAACTAACCGTTGATTATATAAGGTATCTTCCCGCATAATCACAACAGTTTGTTCAACGTTGGGATGAGTTTCTAAAACCGTCTGAATTTCTCCTAATTCAATGCGTAA
>NZ_JASJFB010000584.1:0-9267 GCF_030065455.1 Microcystis sp. M53602_WE12
TTCATATTTCGTCGCTTTTCTTGCAGAAATAATACGGGTGCAATCCTCACGTTCTGTATGGACAACGGCAATCACTCGCCCTTGCAACAAACCGAATGTGACAAAACGCTGCTCTCCATAACCGTAACGATCGTCCTCAACCGTTACAATATCCCCATCAAACACGGCTGGAACATCGGTAAAATCTATTCCGTGCTTACGAAGATTAGCAAGACGTTTTGCTTCATCCCATTCATATTCCATAACCGAACGACAGCTACAATAACCAATTGTAGTTATAAATTGTCGTTACAGCTATCCATGCCAAGCAATTTTTATCGTGAATGAATGCCCCGCAAGCAACTTCAAGCCACTGTCCTAACCGAGGACTTGCCGCATAACTACATATTACAGGTCAACTTTCTGCATAACACTCTCCAGAGTAACGATATGGGTCAACTTTCTGTATATCACTCGATTTAGGCGCAATTGCAAGAAACTTTCCCCATATCACACCCAAAAGCGTGTTAGCCAGAAGAGCTTACTGCAAACAATCTCTTTTCAAGAGACTTATCACAGAAGCTTTCTAGAGTTCTAGCAAAGATTCTTAGATCTGACTGCACTTTGTCACAAAACTTCACTATTATTTTGACACTTTTAATAGTTGGAGCGGAAACATTGATCGCCAAGTCTGGTCAATTTTTGTCCAACGCATTTCAGGAAATGACCTGAATAAGTAGCTAGAGATAATTAATTACACATATTTAATCACCTGTTGCCTCTCCTAACCAAGAAATTAATTTTGCACCACTACTTATTACTTAATTACTGTTTATTTTGTAATTTTATCACTAATTCTTGGAAAGGTTGCCAATCATCTTTATAGGTAATTGCCTCCCAAACCGATTCGATTAGCGGTCTAAGTAAAGCAGTTTTAGGATTATAATGCGTTAAGGTGTTCCCAATTTGAACCAAAGAATCTGAGGGTAATTGATTTAAGACCAAACTATATAATTCTCGCCAACGTTGCCAATCAGCTTTCGGTAAATCCATATTTTCAAGAATTAGAGAACTATTTTCTCGCCAACCGTAATTAAATTGTTCACTTAATTGATAGAAAAAGTCGTGATAACCGAGGCCAGTTTCTTGGAGAACTTCCACGGTTTTGCTGACCAGTAAAGCAGATTCGGGAGTAAAAATATCCTCAAAACCTAACTTTTTAAGCATCATTTTTTGATAATAAAAATTGTAATGCTGGTCATAGTTAGCCAAAGCCAGATCTAACTCTAACAAGGAGACGACCATGGCCAGGGGAGATTGCAGTAACTCTAGATTTAAACGACAGATAAAAGGCTGATTACCATAACTATAACGGCCGCCGTAGTCGAAATAGGCCGCCGTAAATTGGGGATTATAGGAAGGAATAAAAGCGTAGGGACCATAATCGAAACTTTCCCCGGTAATTGACATATTATCGGTATTGAGAACCCCATGACAAAAACCTGCGGCCATCCATTGGGCCGCTAATTTAGCGGTTCTTTCGATTAAAGCGGCGTAAAATTTTAAATAGCGATCGCTATCTTGGGGATTGATTTCAGGATAATAATAAATAATCACATGATCGAGGAGTCTTTTAATTAAATCGCTACGTTTAATATGAAATAAACGCTCAAAAGTCCCGAAACGAATATGAGAATTACTAACTCGAATCATCACCGAAGATCGCGTCGGGGAAGGTTCATCACCGCGCCAGAGGGATTCCCCCGTTTCCACCAAACTGAGACAGCGAGAGGTATTCACCCCTAAACCGCGTAAAGCTTCCCCAGCTAAGACTTCTCTGACTCCACCCTTGAGAGTTAACCTACCGTCCGCATGACGGGAATAGGGAGTCCGTCCCGATCCTTTCGTACCAAAATCGTATAATTTGCCATCAATACCCCTAACTTGACCGTAGAGAAAACCGCGACCATCTCCCAAGAAAGGATTATACTCGCCAAATTGATAACCGTGGTAACGCAGGGCCAAAAAGGGGGTCAGGGATTGAAATTTACCAAAAGCCTCGATAAAATGCTCATCTAAGGTTAATTCTGGCTGAATTCCCACCAAAGGTAATAAAGCATCATTGCGAAAACGAAGGATATGACTGGGAAAATCCGCGGCTGCAACTTGATCATAGTATTGGTCCCCCAAGTCCTGCATGGCGCTTTCGTAAGGGAGACTGAGAAAGGGATTGGTGAGATGGTCTGTCATAGTGGTGGTGTCGATCGAGCGTTGAGGCGATAAAGTGATAAAGATAGCCAAAAAATTTTCCTACTGAGACTATCAAACAGCGATGCCCGATTCTATTATGTATCAAGGGGACTATTTTCTTGTCCTTGAGGCCGATCAACCTGAACAATTCCAGACTCCCGACCAGTTGCGGGATAAGTTAAAAGATTTAATCACCGCAAAACCAGAGATTTGTCCCCGACAATTGGCGAAATTCTCTAGTTTTGAGGAAAAATCTCTCTATCTGCGCGATAATTACTGCGAGTTAGACCTGGGTGAGGAGGGTTATCTACAATGGTATGTGGTCCGTTTGGAAAAATAAGGAAACCCGTTATTCAGTAGTTAGGTGTTAAAAACTGTCAGACACCCCCCTTATCAAGGGGGGATTAAGGGGGGATCCATCTTCAATTTAATTATAACCAGTTACTTAGTTATTAAGGCAGAGGCAATCAGAGCAATTATCTTTTTAACTTTTTACTTTCTAACTTGATCATTATGGGAGAAATAGAAGATTTACTGGCACAAATGAAGGCAGAATACCAGAAACGGGATCAGGAAAAACCGATGCCGTCCCCTTCTTCTCGCCAAGAAAAAGATCGTTCCCCGGCCGAATTTAAGGTTAATTATGCCAGCGATTCTGCTACCGATGCGCTTTTAAAAGCTTTAGCCTTAGAAAACCAAGCAAGGCAACAACAGGAGGCAGCGGAAAAAGAAAAAGCGGCGGCATTAAAACAGCAGCGCAAGCGAGAAGCTTTAACTAGAAAGGCAAAGCAATGGTTAGATAAATTAGATGCCAAATCGGAGGAAGGACGCTGGTTTGAGGAGTTTTCATATAGCTACGATTCTCCTTTAGAAGCGGCGATTACTTATCTAGAAGCTTTGGGAGAAGTGGACATTTCTAAATGATCAGGTCTAATTTAAAGTTGTGGGTAAATTTGCTTGGTCAAAAACTCGATTATGCCACCAAATATTATCACCGGCTAGAATATTTGTGCCGTAACGAGGGACGATGCCATAAACAGTGCCGGGGTCATAATCCAAAGCTTGACTGATGAGATTGTAGAGACGTTGTAGATCAAAACCCCGGGGGTCACAATGGGGATATTTTCCTTGATTAATCAGAAAACTATCTACGGCAAAATGGCTGACAATTTGCGGTAATTGTCCCGTTTGTAAGGCTGCGAGGAGATAATATTTCGCCGTTTGTTGGTATTGAAAATCGCTGTAACCGGGGAGGGGTTGCAAGCGTCCTTTGGTCAAACAGTGGGATCCCGGCGCTTGTACCAGTTCAATGTTAACACTGGAGATAACCCGACGATTTCTTTCGGCAAAAACTGGTCGCAAGCGATCGCAATTAGGGTGAGATAGCTGCTGACAAATCGCTTCTGTTGCCCATAATGCGGTAGTTTTTGCCCCATCAAAGTAATTTGTGGGATATTCTTTGACTAAACGCTTAAAGAAGGCTTCTGAAGGCGTATTTAACCAAATTCTCGCCCTTTTTTCTAACTCAGAGGCCGATCGCGTACTCAAAGGAACACCCGCTAAAGCAAGTGCAAAACCCTTGACGCGGATAGTTTCTGGGGTAAGTTGCCACAGTTGACGCACTAATTGATCCCTGGTGTCTGCGGGCAGCATTTCGGCTGCTTGTTCATAAAAAGTGGCCGTGGGACGGTGACGTTCAAAAAAAGGCCGGGCGATCGAGTCTAAAATATCTCTATCCCTGGAATTCGGTTTGCGGGGGATGTAAACATTGGGACCCAATTTCATCGGACCGCGAGCATATTTTTTCTGTTCTTCGATGTTACCCGCAGTCATACTCCAAGCTGTATCGTGGAGAATAAACAAGGGAACGCGATCGAGGGTTAATTCGGTTTCTGGCGGGGCAATTTGCAAAAATTCGGCGATTTTCTGCTTTTCTAACTCATCTAGGCTCTTACCGGCTAAATTCTCCCCCACAGTGGAGGGATTAAAAATATTTATGGTGGCAGTGGAGAGACTAGAGGTATTCAGTTTTAAAATCAGTAGGGACAAGACCAAGCTAATCACCAAAGAAGTCACTCCCGATCGCCATTGTTCCGGGGGAAAGATAGAATATCTAGGGAGAGAAAATTGTCTTGATTTTTGCCGTCTTTGTCGATTCATCGGACTCTTTTAACTCTTTCCACCCATTGTATTCACTTTCTCGAAAAAGGGAATTAATACTAAATCCGTTGAGTATAGGCTACATAAGTAGGTGGGTGGAATTAAATATAAGATGAACGTAGGTTGGGTTGAAGAATGAAACCCAACGCCCGCATGGGTTACGCTACCGCTAACCCATCCTACAAATAATTGTGCCTCCCTACTTATCAGGATAGGCAATAGGCAATAGGCAATAGGCAATAGGCAATAGGCAGCTTTATTCTCCCCACTTCCCCACACCCCACACCCCACACCCTACACATAATTACTGAGGAACCATTGAGTATTAAAAGCTCGATCGCAGGATATTTCTAGTAATCTTATCCCTGATTCCGGCAAAACTGCGATTTTTTCCTTAAAATCAGTCCAATCGCTGATTAAATGGTAATCAATACCGTAGGTGCGACAGAGTTGGCAAAAGTCGATATTTTGGGGAGTGGCAAAAAATTCTTCAAAGGGAGGGTCAAATTTGGCGATCGGCAACATCTGGAAAATGCCTCCCCCCTTGTTATTGATTAAAATTATGGTCAAGGAGCCAACAAAATATTTTTTGATTAAAAAACCATTTGTGTCGTGTAATAGGGCTAAATCTCCCGTTAATAGCAGACTGGGGACATTTTTATAAGCTATTCCTATCGCAGTGGAGAGGTTGCCGTCGATGCCATTGGCCCCGCGGTTAAAATAGGGACGAATTTGGCGATCGCTAGGCGGGTTAAAAAACTCGGCATAGCGAACAGGCATACTATTAGAGATAAAGATCGGGGTACGGGGGGGGAGGTATTGGGAGAGCAGCCAGGGGATTTTACCTTCAATCAGTTTAGTTTCTGCTGCCAAAAGGCGATCGATGGTTAATCGAGCTTGCTGGTCGAATTTTTGCCATAATTGCCGATATTCTCGATTATTATCGGTTTTATCTGGGAATAGATCCCCTAATTGCTCGATATTTCCCCTGAGATGTCCGGTTTTTCCCTGTAGAGGATCGTAATTATCGGGATGGGGATCGATAATCCAGCGCGGACAGTCGATTTCTTCTAACCAGGTCCGTAATTCTTTGCTGGTGGGTAATTCGCCAATTTGCAGGACAACATCGGGGGTTAATTGGGTTCTAAGGGCAGGATTCCGCAATAATAAATCATAGGTGGTGATGAGATGGGGATTTAACCCTGCATAGTTTCGCAGAGGAGATAAAGCTTCCGCTAAGACGGGATATTGTTGCGATCGGGCTAAATCAGCGATCGCCTGACAGTAACTTTCAGGGTTTTGCGGGGAAGCTAATCCCGCGATGATAATTCCTTGGGGGGGTAAAGAAGGAATTTCGAGAATTGAGTGGTTAATTGGCATATTTTGCCGAGATATATGGCTAAAAAAAGCCTCTTGGTCAAAATTAGCCTCTAAATTGTTAATTTCTAGATCGGGAGTTGGTGCGAGGGGATCCCGAAATGGTAAGTTGAGATGCACCACTCCGGGGACAGGATCAAGACAGCGCCACCACGCGTGGATGATAGTTTGACGGAGATAGCGTAAACGCTCGATATTGGCACTAGGACAGCTAATTTCCGCTTGCCAATTTGGATAATTACCGTAGAGTTTGACTTGATCGATAGTCTGACCGGCGTGAGCATGACGCAATTCTGGGGGGCGATCGGCGGTTAGAATTAATAAAGGGACATGACTTTCTTTTGCTTCAATGACTGCGGGATAAAAATTAGCCGTGGCGGTCCCGGAAGTGCAGACTAAAACCACCGGTTGATATAATTGTTTGGCTAATCCCAGGGCAAAAAAAGCGGCCGAGCGCTCGTCTAAGATGGGAATAGCTTCAATCTGAGGATGTCTTGCCAAGGCTATCGTTAAAGGAGTCGATCGCGATCCGGGAGAAACCACCCCTATCTTCAATCCCAAACGGGCCAATGTTTCGACTAAAATAGAACCCCAAAGTGTATTAAGATTGCGAAAATCGATCGACATTTATCAGTTCAGTGCAAAGGTTAGGGAACAATAAGATAAATTTAACATTGGCTGGAACCGGCCAAGAATAAGTTATTCCTAAGTCAGCGATGCAGAAGTTACTAAAAGAGAGCGAAGGCAATTAGTCCCTACAATAATATTATTGCGCCAATGGTAGGGGCGCATCGCGTACGGACAAAATGTCCTATAGATATTTCGACCAAATTGAGATGCACCCAGTTTTCAAGTTCCCTATAGCTAAAGCAAACTAACATCAATAGGTTTTGAAAATTTTCCCTTATGATCCTGATTACAGACCAAATTTACCAGCGTATTTTCACCCACGCAGAATCCACCTATCCCGAAGAATGTTGTGGGTTACTCTTGGGAAAAATTACCGAAACAGCAGCCCAAGTGATCACCGTGCAAACCACAGAAAATAACTGGTCAGGTAATAGGAAAAACCGCTTTAGTATTGCGCCAGAAGTGCTTTTACAAGCTCAAAAATCGGCGCGGGAAAACCAGCTAGAAATTATTGGTATCTATCATTCCCATCCCGATCATGCCGCCATTCCCTCGGAAATCGATCGCCAATTAGCCTGGTCAGGATATACTTATTTAATTGTCTCCGTAGTTTCAGGACGAGCGATCGATTTACAAGCTTGGCAACTGGACGAAGGCGAACAATTTCAACCGGTAAAAATATTATAGTCTTGTATGACTAGCGCTTCCCCTGCTTTCCACTCACCCACCATCGATTTAATCGGGATAGGTCCCCTGTGGACCGGTTTTAGCCAACCTGGTTTTTCCCCCGATCCTTCCGGGGCAAAAGTGCAGTGCCATGGACGATTATTATGGCTAGGAATAGGTTGCATCCGTGGGACGGAGAAAGCGGTCATAGATAGGGCAATTAGGGATGTTTTTAAGCGTTATCACCTCTCTTTAGCCGCTATTGCCGGTATCGCCACCCTTGACATCAAAGCTAATGAACGGGGTTTAATTGCCTATTGTCAAGAGCAAGGATTGCCACTAAAAACCTTTACTGCTGAGGAGTTGAGAGATATTAATGTCCCCAATCCCTCAGCTATTGTCAACAAGAAAGAAGGAACCCCTAGCGTCGCTGAAGCTGCCGCTTTAAAAATGGGCGATACTTTGCTAGTCAGCAAGCAAATAGAAGCAAAATCGGTGACGGTGGCGGTTTCTTTGGCAGCAAGGGAATATAGAGGATAACAAATCGATGCTTAAACAGGTTTTATTTCTTAGTAATGGTCATGGTGAGGATTTAAATGCTAGTTTAATTCTGGGGGAATTACAAAAAATTCAGCCCCAATTATCTATAGCTGCTTTGCCTTTAGTGGGAGAGGGAAAAGCTTATCAAAAATTGTCAGTACCAATTATTGCCCCCACTGCCACTATGCCATCGGGGGGAATTATTTATACCAATCCTTTGAATTGGATTAAGGATATTGGTGCGGGATTAATTAGTCTAACTATTCAGCAAATTCAGGCAGCTTTTAAAGTTAGCAAGGATTGTGATTTATTGATAGCAGTGGGGGATATCGTGCCGATTGCGATCGCTAGTTTAACCAGTCGTCCCTTTGTGGCTTTTATTGTTTCTACTTCCAGTTATTACGAAGGCACAATTAAATTACCTTTGCTGACAAAATTATGTTTAAGATCGAAGAATTGTTTAAGAGTTTTTACCCGGGATAAATATACAGCAACAGACCTACAAAATCGGGGTATTAAAAAAGCGATTTTTGCTGGTTATCCGATTATGGATGTCTTAACACCAACGGGTAAAGATTTAGAATTAGATCGTCAAATTCCCATGATTGCTTTATTAGCGGGGAGTCGTTTACCCGAAGCTTTGAGTAATTTGGCTTTACAGTTACAAGTCTGTGAGGAAATAGTTAAAATTAAACCGATGCAGTTTCGGGCTGCTATCATTCCTAGTATCAGAGAAACCGACTTAGAAAATTTAGCTAAACAAGAGGGATGGCATTATTTAGGAGCGGGAAAATTAGAGAAAAATGGGGCTAAGGTGTGCTGTTATCGTGATGCTTTTGCCGATATTCTACACCATTGTGACGCTTGTTTAGCCATGGCGGGTACAGCAGTAGAACAAGCGGTGGGATTAGGAAAACCCGTCCTACAAATACCCGGATTTGGTCCCCAATTTACCTACCCTTTTGCCGAGGCACAAATGCGCTTATTAGGGGAATCGGTGATAACTATTGGACAGAAACCCACGGAGGTAAATTTATTTAAAAATGCCGCGGTTAAAATTATTGATATTTTGGCAGATTCTCGTTATTTACACAGATGTTTAGAAAATGGCAAAATTAGAGTGGGAGAGTCCGGAGGTAGCAGAAATATTGCCGAGGAAATTTATAGCATTTTTCAAAAGTAATGGCAGAGATAGTTATACTAAATCCGTTGAGTATAGGCTACATATCAGGAGAGGCAATAGATAATCAGTTTTTAATAACCAGATTTAGGATTAAAATAAAATTATTGTACTATCATTACTCCCAGGGATGTTACCAAAATGTCTAACGAAACCGTTACTTATAGTCTTGAATCTGTCCTCAAGGAAATCAAAGATAGCATCAAGGAAGTTAACCAAAAAATCGATACCTTGCAACAGGATATTAACCAGAAATTTGATAAAATCGACGAACGGCTAACTAAGCTAGAGGTAGGACAGGCAAAACTGACTGAGAAAGTCGATGGGATGGATAGAAGACTAGAAAAGCTGGAAGGAACCCAAAAAAATCAAGTTTGGACGTTAATTATTCTTTTAGGAGGAGCGATCGGAACAGCAGCATGGCGCTCTTTCTTTTCTGGTAATCCCTAGAAATATTGCCATAATACTAAATCCTAGGCAATAAA
>NZ_JASJFB010000550.1:0-1168 GCF_030065455.1 Microcystis sp. M53602_WE12
AAGGCCGAATTTGAATTCTTTTCTGAACAAAACCCCCTACTATCTGTTGTCAAGGTTCAGTTTTTAGCTTGGTTATCGCTTTTTCCATTGTAGCTTAAAGCCGTCCTAAAAGGACGGGGTTTTAACCCAAATTTTCGATAATCTCTTGATTGGCCGCGGGGAAAGTGTAATGATTTAGCTCCTCGATAGTTACCCAGCGGATTTCTTCACATTCGATCGCTCTCGCTTCGCCGCTGAGATAACGACAGTTATATACTTGTAGATTAACCCGAAAATGACTATAGGTGTGATCGATGGTGATTAAATGACTATCCACTGCGATTTCAATGCCAATTTCTTCTAATACCTCCCGTTTAATACATTCTTGTACCGTTTCATTGCCTTCGATTTTGCCACCGGGGAATTCCCAAAAACCGCCCAAGAGTCCCTTGGCTAGACGGCGATCAATTAAAATTAAATCTCGATCATCTCTAATTACGGCCACACCGATTTGTTTACAGGGTAAAGAGTCTGTTTCTGGAATCATAGCGGTTATTAGCGAAAAAACAGCAAAAAATAGTTAAAAACTGACTGCGGAAAATTGAGTCAAAAGATGATATAATCGAGAATTGTACGATTAACGATTAACAATGACAGTCAGTTCCGAATCAAAGTTTATTTTAAAAGTATTGTGGTTAGATCAGAACGTAGCGATCGCTGTGGATCAGGTGGTCGGCAAAGGAACTAGCCCCCTCACCGCTTATTTTTTCTGGCCGCGCAATGATGCTTGGCAACAACTGCAAGAGGAGTTAGAAGCAAAACACTGGATTGATGAGTCCGATCGCGTTGATGTTCTCAACAAAGCCACAGAAGTAATTAATTTTTGGCAAGAGTTACGCAATCAAGGCCGACAAATCCCCATGGCCGATGCACAGTTAAAATTCCCCGAAGTTGTGTTTAGTGGTAGCAATTAATTTATCGAAAAAATCGGGTCTAAAACCTCGCCTTAAGGCGAAAAGTTTTTGGAGCGGGGCATAAATCCCCGTTACAAAAACGGCCTCCTGCCCCCTGCCTCCGCTAAGTCCGACTACTTAGGGTTTGCTGAAAAAGTTTTTCCTAGGGGCAGGGTGTAGGGTGTGGGGTGTGGGGTGTGGGGTTTTACCGATTTTGAGGGGGTCAATTACCTAAT
>NZ_JASJFB010000405.1:0-8860 GCF_030065455.1 Microcystis sp. M53602_WE12
CTAAATCCTTATCTGGCAAGAGACTTAATTGATTAGTTCGCTCTAGATAAAAACAATTGACAAAAATCGCTAAATGCCTTTCTCTATAAGGGTTCCATCCCTTATAACCCCCGTCCATTGCATAACACAAACCGAAGAGCCGAAAACTGAGGTTCAAGAAGCGTAACCCACCATCCTTTTTTTATGTATGTCCCCAGGGATGACGACTGTTTTCAGTTTGTTACTCTCAAGCGCCAATGAAATATTTACCGTCCGCTCTTTGGTGAAAGTTGAATAAGTTAAAATCAAAGAGAATATCCCTATCGCTACAATCTCAACTATCGATGAATTTACTTAAAGATAAGCAGAAAATTCGTTTTGTTGACCTTTTTTGTGGTTTGGGAGGGTTTCGAGTCGCTATTGAACAAGTTTGTCGCCAACAAAACTTAGAATCTGATTGTGTCTTTTCCTGTGATATAGATAAAGACGCTCGGGCAATTTATCACGCTAATTTTGGCGACAAACCCCAGGGAGATATTACCGAAATCGCCGCCCTAGATATTCCCAATCACGATATTTTAATGGCAGGATTTCCCTGTCAACCTTTTAGTATTTGTGGTGATTTAAAGGGATTTGAAGATACCAGAGGCACGCTATTTTTTGAGATTGCCCGCATTTTAAAAGCCAAACAACCCGCAGCATTTATTCTGGAAAATGTCAAGCAATTGCAGGGACATCAACAGGGAAAAACCTTAGAAGTTATTCTCGATACTTTGCAAGATTTAGATTACTATACCGATTACCGAGTTTTGAATGCGCTTAATTTTGGTTTACCGCAAAAACGGGAACGGATTTTTATCGTTGGTTTCCGAGAAGCGCGGGGTTTTATCTGGCCAAAACCAGCTTTATCTAGAACAACTTTAACGGAAATATTAGAAGAAAATGTCTCGGATTTTTATTATGCTTCCGCAAGAATTCAAAAAAGTCGCTTCCTGAAAAGAGAGGGAAAAAAACCTTATAGTGAACCGACTATCTGGCACGAAAATAAAGGAGGAAATGTCAGTGCTTATCCCTATTCCTGTGCCTTGCGAGCGGGAGCATCCTATAATTATTTGTTAGTGGATGGGAAAAGACGCTTAACAGCAAGGGAAATGCTACGTTTACAAGGTTTTTCCGATGATTATCAAATTGTCGGCAGTTATCAAACTATGCGAAAATTAACCGGTAATAGTGTAGCGATTTCCTGCGTAGCTGCTGTGGTTAATTCTGTAATCGAGTCTTTGTTAGATATTGAGCAAGCATCAACTAATTCATTCTCGTTCAATCGAACAACTCAATGAAGTTTATTTTCGACTCAGGAGTTTTAGATAGTGGTAATTATTCAAGACGCTTTTAATTGCCTATATAGACAGCCTCGTAGGTTGGGTTGAGCGAAACAATACTGGGTCGAAAATGGCTTAATTCGCCTGAAAAAGCGAAACCCAACCACCCCAAAGGTTACTCTTGGTTGGGTTTCCTTGCGTCAACCCAACCTACAATAATTGCTACTCTACTGATATGTAGCATATACTCAACAGATTTAGTATTAGATAAGTTTATTGCTAAAGAAGGAATCCGCAGAAGTATAGAGAAGGCATAGGAGATTATAGCTTGTTTGAGTCCTAATTTATGTCTCTAAAATTAGCTGACCCATTGCCTTGAGAATTTGGAGCAGATTAATTGCTGATTGAGGATACATTAAATTAAGTTCTGGCATTATCTGATAAGTGGGGTTAGTTTCTTGTCTGAGATAGACGAACATATATTGTAAGCCATTAGTCGCTAATCCCCAAACTGAGGGTTGTCTTTCTAAGCTATTGTAGGCATAAGTCAGTAATTGAGGTAATCCCTGACGTACTTCGATTCCACTCTCTTTAGCTTCAATTACTAAAATCCAAAAAGTGATATTATTGACAGTTGATATCGAATTATTCACCGTGACAATATCAAAGCGTCCGCTAATAGTTTTATCTTCATCGACAAGGATAATATTATCAATCCCTTCTTCAACCCTAATCTTAATCGGATAACGATAAAAACCAGCTAACCGCCATAGGGGAAATAGGGTTAAAACTTTCACTTGTCCTTCTGATGCTTTATCTTCCATCAAATAGGGTCGAAAATCGTTGCGGATTTGAACAAGTTCTAATTTTTCTGCGTCGCTGACGGTTTCCAAAGCTAAAAGCTCTGTAAATGAAACATCCTCAAGCTTTTCTTGGAAATTGAGATGACGTTGAACATCAGCAAGGGTTAGTTTACTCGTTTTGAGGGTAAGCATTGATTTAGCAAGCAGTACAGCGCTGTTTCCATGATAGCGTCAAATAGGTTTCTCGGCTGTTCTTGCTAACAAAATAAGCCAAGACAGAAACACCAATTTAAGAATAAAGTTGCTGCGTGGGGTGCGGATTGTTGATTTGGGTTTTTTAACAGAATTGGTAGCCTTCTAACGCACTTTACACTCGTCGGCGATCTACGATCAAGTTATTTTTGAACGAAAAGCACCCCAAGGTCATATTTCTTGTAGTTAGAGGTTTGATTGGGTTGGGGATGGTGGCATGGGATTGGAATGGGGAGAAGTGGGGTGGACTTAGGCTGAAACTCCTTCTCCCTGCTCCCTTCTCCCCTATAGTCTTAACGAGTAATTTAGATAGTCAACAGCTTACCAAATTTAGGTTACACTTCCTCTTGATGGGAAAGACTTTATCTTGAGAAAATAATTGGGCTAAATAGACCCGAATTTAGGGGGTATTTTCTGGAAAAGAATCACTATAATTAAATAAAAATGGTACGCTATTTTTTCCCGATCCATCCATGACTAAAACCCGGGGCATTTGCGCCCCACCTTCGCGCCAAGCTTCGATCGCTTCTTTCTGTAAAACTAATCCTCCCCCCTGTTCTTTTAAAGTTTCTGCTAATAGTCTTTGTGCCTCAGCTTTCCCTTTAGCGCGATTGATTTCTGCCTGGGCCTGTTGTTCTGCTTCTTGGGTGATATAAACGGCTCTTTGGGCGCGTTGTTCCGCGATTTGTTTATCTTCGACAGCCCGAGCAAATTCCGGAGAAAAATTCAAATCTACCACACTGGTATCTAAGACTAGAATACCATACTTTTCTAACCGAGTCGATAGGGCATTATCAAAGTCTTCTTTTAACTCACTGCGTCGAGTAATTGCCTCCTCTACTGTTCTTTTAGCGGCGGCAATTTTAAAGGATTCTTGGGTTTGAGGGGCGATAATTTTAGCGACAATATTTTGTAGGGTACCTTGGGTTCTTCTAATTGCCACTACTTGAGTCGGATCAAGACGAAAATTAATCGCAAAACTAGCGGATAAATTTTGTAAATCTTTAGTGGAACTTTGGGCGGGAACTTCAAATTTTTGCACCGTAACATCGTAGATATCGACACTAGAAACAAAGGGAGGTTTAAAGTGAAATCCCTCCAATAAAACCCCGTCCTTAGCCTTTCCTAACACACTTAAAACTCCCGCTTGTCCGGGGGTGATAATCACATAGGCATTAAAGGCCGCTAAAATGACAATAGTGGCCAATAATCCCCCGATCAGGGAAAGTAAATTAATAGCATCTTTCTGGTTCACAGTTTATACTCCTTGATGAGCGACTAAAGCGAGAATTTTTACCGCAATTGCTTGATTAACGGGCATCACTGACAGACGATTTCCTGTCCTTACTAATAATAATTCATCGGCGGTAAAATTTTGTTTTAAAATTCCCAGGGGCAGCAGTTGGGGAAAAAGGCGCTCAAACTCAACTTTAACCGTCCACCAGCGCGGGGCATCTGGGGAGGATTTAGAATCATAGTAGGGACTATCGGTATCGAATTGTGTGGGATCGATCATATCAGTTTGCACTACTCGCATCAAGCCGACAATCCCCGGCGGGGTGGTATTAGAATGATAAAAAAAGGCCAAATCTCCCCGTTTCATCTGACGGAGAAAATTGCGCGCCTGATAATTTCGCACTCCCTCCCAAATAGTTTGACCATCTTTTTTTAAATCCCCGATACTATAGACATCGGGTTCCGATTTCATTAACCAGTAATTTAAATTCATCATTTATAGTTGTGATTAATTCACATAAGCTCAAAAATATTTTTAGCCGTTCCTGTCAGCCCTGTCACCATAGGGTTAAATATAATTCACTTTGACTGCTTTTGTAGTTCTACTCAAACAATTATTGGGAAGAATGTATCTAAAAATACTTTTGTTAGGGGCAATTTTTCAGGACTATGAGCGTTCAAGTCTAGCTATTCTTGGCAACCGTCAGTTTTTCCCTATAGCTAAAAATAATTTATTCTCGATTATTAAATCGCTCAAATAAGCTGTAAAATAGGATACATTGCTCTAAAAATCTCTAGCCAATCCATAGATTATCGGTGTTCCAAGCCACTCGCCGCCGTTTAGCCTTATGGTACACTGCCGTCACTGCCATACTACTGCTTTTTCTCGCTACGGGAATGTATTTTTATGTGCGCCATACCCTAGTGGATCGCATTGATGATACCCTCAAACACATCATTGAGGTGGTAAATCGTTCCCTCGTGATCGAATCGATTCCCCCGGATCAAGGACGTTATCGCGTCGATCCCCTGGCAAGTTTTCCCAGTCAGGGTAAATCCGTCGAGGACGATCATATAGATTTGGAATGGTTTGATCCCCAAGGTAATCTACTTTGGTCAACTCTGGCCGAATCCTTAGATATTCCCCTCCATCCCCACCGTCAAGGGGAAACTATTCGCTTATCCGATAATCGTCTGCTGCGACAAGTAACCGAAAGGGTGGAAATCGGTCATTATGTTTTGGGATATCTGCGGGTAAGTCATCCTTGGTTTGAGGTGACAAAACCGATTAGACAGCTATTATTGGATTTAATCCTCGGAATTTGCCTGATGATTGCTAGTGTCGCCTGGATTGGTTGGTTTTTGTCCGGTTTAGCCATTCAACCCGTAAAAGAGTCCTATCAGAGTTTAAAACAATTTACCGCCGATGCTTCCCATGAATTACGCAATCCGATCGCCACTATCCAAACTAACGTGCAAATGGCGATCTCCTATCCCCAAACTGGCCATCAACGCTTGCAAGTGATCGAGCGTTTAACGGAAAGATTGGGCAATTTAGTCAATGATCTGCTCTTTTTAGCCCGTTCTGAT
This sequence comes from Microcystis sp. M53602_WE12, assembly GCF_030065455.1. Taxonomy (NCBI): domain Bacteria; kingdom Bacillati; phylum Cyanobacteriota; class Cyanophyceae; order Chroococcales; family Microcystaceae; genus Microcystis; species Microcystis sp. M53602_WE12. Next base: position 5,183 of record NZ_JASJFB010000405.1, read on the forward strand.
AGTGGCATCGTCCAACCGATCGAGCAAGCTGTACCTTTGGATGCTTTATTGATGGAAGTGGTGGAAGAACAGCGTTTAATCGCCGATAAGCAGGGAATTTCCCTCTCTTTGTCGATTGTGGAACCGGACCAAGAGGATTTTTCCTACAGCGATGAAATGTTTACTATGCAGGGAGATTGGGATCAATTAGCACGTTTATTCACAAATTTAATCTCTAATGCCCTAAAACACGCTTTTTTGCCCGAATCTGAGCCTAAAAATGTGGCAGTGGAATTGGAAAAAAGTAAACGCGATCGACAATCGGTGTTACTGGTGCGCGTCAAAGATAACGGAATCGGTATTCCCGAGGCTGCTTTGTCCCATATTTTCGATCGCTTTTATCGTCTCGATCCCGCACGACAAAATTCTGCCACTTCCGGGGGAACAGGATTAGGATTAGCGATCGCTTTAGCGATTACCCTCAGTCATCATGGACAAATTAGCGTCGAAAGTCAGATCGATCGGGGAACAATCTTCACCGTCAGCTTACCGAAAAGCCATCAACGGGAGAAAAAAACCGAAAAGTCAGAAGCTTGACACTTCTGACCTTCTTTTCATACCCCCAAGGGAATTCGAATCCCTGTCGCCTCCGTGAAAGGGAGGTGTCCTAGGCCACTAGACGATGGGGGCGTGGATTTCAGACCTTTTTAAATATAACAATAATCTTTCCGGGAGTCAAGGGTTTTGGCCAAAATTTTTTTAATCCCGCCCTTGCACAATAGGATAGTCTAATTGAAGATGTTATCGCCCAAAATCCATGGCTGCCGATCCCTATAAAAGCCGACTGTTCAACCTGATCAACCGTCGTTTGATCCGTCTGAAAGATAACCTCGGCCGCGTCTCCCGTCGCGGTCAAAATGCGATCGCTATTGCCCTGCAAATAGCCCTCTATCCCGTCTATTTGCTGGTACAATCCCTGCGGATGACGGCTAATCAATTGGGGAACAGTCTCCAGAAACAATTATCACCCCCCGGCAAAGAGGGGACGGATGCGATCAAAGAATTTCTACAGAGCTTATCTGACCAAGAAACGGCATTTATTGGCATAGCAGCCGATCTAGAGGATCACGCTTTAGTTGTCGTCACTAACGATCACCAGACTGTTAAAATCACCGATAATCAAACCCAAAGACAAATAGAAAAACAAATTAGGACGGCACTGGCTAACTACGCCCTCGAAAAACGGAGAATTAAGCGATTAAATCCTCAATATCCGCCTTTATTACCGAATTTTACCGACAAAAATCCTGTCTTGCCCCCGATCCGTTGGTTTTGGAACCTGCTACGCTGGGAACAACAGGGGCAAATAGCGATCGCCATAAATCTCTTCCAGGAATCCCATCTCGTCAAAACCCCGACACCACCCTCCTTACCACTGCCTAATTTAAATTCTCAAGCGATTTTAGAAGTTATTGACGAAAAATTAGCAATTTTCGAGGCTAAATTTCTCGCTATCTCTCCCGCAATCCCCAGCAGTGTTAGCCACACCTCTAACCTACCTTCCGATCTCGTTAACCAGTCCCCGACTCTCGAGAAAAATTCCTCCTATCTCTGGCGACTTTATTGGTTAATTTATGCGGCGATCGAGCATTTCTGGGCAAAAGAGAAGAATAATTTAGAATATAGTGCTGATTCACCCGCTTTATCGGCAAAATATCCCCTAAGTCTTCCTAATTCTCTGCTGATCACCTTCAAGCAACGTCTCCAGGATTGGCTAGAAAAACAAACCCAAGCGGATCCCTTCACGATCGGCAAACTCATCCAAGCGGCGATCGATCACTTCTTTTCCTCTCGCCAATCCCTGACATTTTCCGCCGTCAGCGAGCAACCTTGGCTAGAATCCGCCGATATCTTGGCTATTTCTCCCCAAGACTCCGAAAAACCGCGCCTTAACCCCGCTTATCCCCTTCCCCAGTCCCCAGGCACACCAGCCGAGCCTCATAGCACAAAAAAAGCTTTTAGTCAAGAAAAACAAAATAAATCTTTACAAAAAATCCCCCCGGCCGCCGCTGAAATTACTCCTGGAGAATCCCCCCCCGCAACCCAATTAGATCCCCGCTACGCTAGGGAGATAATTCAACCAATTAACGAAGAATGGTTAGAAACCGAATCAACCCCTGTCGGCTACGTTAAACACCCCTTAGAACGGATTTTAGAGGGATTAGATGCGATTATTTTATGGGTGGAGGAATTAGTTATTAAAATTTGGCGTTGGTTGCGGTACAATCGACGCATTTCTAAATTACTCAAACGCAAACGCTAAATCGATCGGTTTTGGGTATAGCCGATCGGGAAGTCTTTCTGTTGTGAGAAACTTGAGACTATCTTTAGGGACTTACCTCTGTCAATCTTAGGCGTTGCACTTCACTTTTGAATGGGCATTGGCTGATCGGCAGTTAAAGTCATGACCATAATCTCAAATTACCGAAATTTATCGACAAAAATAAGCTAAACTAACGGCAAAGATAATAAGTTTTGATTTTTTTACTTGGCATTACTTATGGACGGTATCTGTACCTTAGCCAACGATCGCATTTACGATCAATTAGTCGCCCTACTCAACAGCATCGAGGTCAATGGAGGAAAAGCTCTTCCTGTTTGTGTCTATCCCTACGATGACAACACCGAACGTATCAAGGCGGAAATTGCTCAACGTCCTAATGTAGAGTTATTTGATGATCGGGAAGTGATCGATCTCTGGGATAATTTCGCTAAATCTGCTTGGGAACCCCATCCTACCGCTAAAGAACGCTGGTTAAAGGCTGGTAGCAAAGGTTATCATCGTTTTGGTACCCATCGTCGTTATTGTGCCTTTGATGGGCCGTTCGATCGCTTTATCTACATGGATGGTGATACCCTATTGATGAGTCCCTTAGATCGGGTTTTTGCACAGTTAGATAATTATGATTGTGTGGTCTACGATTTTCAGCACAAAGATATCACCCACGTTTATGAAGTTACTTCCCCAAAATTATTAGAAATCTTTCCCCAAGAACGTCTTAACCAAGAAATTTTCTGTTCGGGTTTTTATGGCTCAAAAAAAGGTTTATTTGACGGGGAACGCCGTAATTGGCTCATAGAACAATTGCGAGCAGGAGAAGCAGAAATAGTTTATCCTATGGCAGTAGATCAACCTCTGTTAAATTATATGATGATGCGCTCAAATTTTTCTATATATAATCTAGCTCTTCAATTGCCTAAAGAAGAACGCACCGGCTGCTGTGTCACCTCTCCCCATTTTCAGGCTTTAGATAATATTCTTTATGACCACGACAAACGTTTGACATACCTTCACTACATTGGTTTATCTTCCTCTCTGTTCACGCGACTTTGTAGCGGTGAAAATCTCGATTTTCCCTATCGAGATATTTTCTTACACTATCGTTATCTCTACGAACCTAGTCAACGTCCTGTTTTTACCGATAGTCCCAAACCCTATCAACCACCGACCCCAACCTTTTGGCAAAAAGTAACCAGAAAACTCGGTTTAGGAAAATAATAATTAGGGTCTGCTGAAAAAGTTTGTTGGTGGGGGCAGGGTGTGGGGTGTGGGGTGTGGGGTGTAGGGTTTTACCGATTTTGAGGTAGTCAGTTACCTAATTTTCAGGGAAAAAGTACCTGAATTTTACCCCCGATCCC
>NZ_JASJFB010000323.1:0-3374 GCF_030065455.1 Microcystis sp. M53602_WE12
CGGGTTAGCTCCCCATTTACCGGAAGTTTTACCCGAAGCCTTAGAAGTTGCCAGAGGGATTGGGAATGAAAACTCCCGTGCTTGGGCATTGACCTGGTTAGCTCCCCATTTACCGGAAAGTTTGTTACCCGAAGCCTTAGAAATTGCCAGAGGGATTGGGGATGAATACTCCCGTGCAGAGGCATTGACCAGGTTAGCTCCCCATTTACCGGAAGTTTTACCCGAAGCCTTAGAAGTTGCCAGAGGGATTGGGAATGAATGCTACCGTGCAAACTTATTAAAAGCATTAACCGCCACCTTAACCCCTGCTAATGTTGACTTATCTTTCTGGGAAAATGCCCTTCATGCTTTGGGAACTCTCACTCGTCCTCATTTCCTCGAAACTGTTCCTAACTTAGCGCCTTTAATCCTTCATTTTGGGGGGGAGGTCGCCTTAAGAGAAGTGTATCAAGGGATTAGGGAGGTGAGTCGCTGGTGGAAGGATTGCCCTGTCAATAATTGCTATAATAGCTAAAATGGTCATAATGGCTAGTTTCTAGAAGAATTATTTATGAAAACATTAGGAGCCTCAGAAGCAAAAAATCGCTTTGGCGAACTGTTAGACTTGGCTCGAAGAGAACCAGTACAGATAGCCAAAAAGGGACGTAATGTTGCAGTCGTGCTGTCAATCGAGGAATTTGAGAGATTTTCCGAGTTAGAAAATCAACTTTTGGCTTTACAGGCAGAAAAAGCTCATCAAGAAGGTTTTATCGGAACAACAGAAAGTGAGGCTTTACTGTCAGAAATTTTAAATGCTTAAGATTAACCTATCTCGACAGGCAACTAAACGCTTAAAAAAACTGCCAGATAAACACGCCAAACAAGTAGCCACAAAAATAACCGAACTGAGAACAAATCCCTATCCCCAAGATTCTCTAAAGTTAAAAGGATACTCTTATCATAGAGCCGATATTGGTGAATATCGAATCGTTTATCGTGTTGAGGAGCAAACACTAGAAATCTTGCTGATTGACAAACGAAACGATGATGAAATTTATAAACAACTAAAGAGAACAATATAGAGAATCTTAATTATCAACCATCAATTAATTAGCGATATTATTCCTGCTAAAATCAAGAAAAACAAATTATCTTTAAACACTCATGAACATTAACGTAACATTTCCCGAAGAACTTCTCATTGCCGCCAGAGAAGAAAAAGAAACATTCTCTCGTAAAGTTATCATTTATACATTAGGGCATCTTTATCAAGAAGGAAAAATTTCAGCAGGAATCGGCGCACAAGTATTAGGCTGCGATAAATATACATTTTATACACTTCTCTCTGAGTATGGTTTTTCCATTATTGATTACACAGCAGAAGAATGGGAATCAGAAATACAAACCAGCCGTAAATTAGCCAAAAAAATCAAAGAGAATGAAGATAATTGTTAATTCTACACCGATCATCGCCTTATCTTTGATTAATCAATTAGATCTTCTTAATCAGCTATTTAATGAAGTGATTATTCCTTGGGCAGTTTATCAAGAAATTGTCATCGCTGGAGATAATAAACCGGGGGCAAAAGAACTCAAAAATGCCAATTGGATTCAAGTTCAAGAAGTTGCATCATCATCTCCTCTTGAACCGCTATTACTAGGATTAGATCGAGGAGAATTAGAAGTTATTCTCTTGGCAATTTCAATCAAACCAGACTGGGTAATTATAGATGAGAAATTAGCAAGAAGAGTTGCCAAAGCTATGGAATTACCCGTCAAAGGAACATTAGGAATTCTCTTGGTTGGTTTTTATGCAGGTTATCTATCTAAACAAGAAATTTTAGATTTATCACAACAGTTAGTTGATTATGGAATTCGTATTAGTTCTCCGATTCTTAATTGGCTAAAAACAGAATTAGACAATGATCATTAATATCAAATCAATGCAAAATAAACTACCATGAAACAACTAATCGTACACATTCGTGACCAAGAAAAAGCAGAAACACTCTCTAAAATTTTAACTGCTTTAGATTTTGTTGACTCTGTAGAAATCATCGAAGATCAAACAACATTATCTGATAACGAGCAAGACTTCTTTGCCCTAGCAGGACTGTGGGAAAACAGAAATATCACGCCTGAATCTATCCGTCAAGCAGCATGGCGAGAAGAAAACCGATGATTTTATGTGACACCAATATCCTCATTGAATTCTATAAAAACAACCATAGAATTATCGAAGAGCTTCGCCATATTGGACTAAATCAACTAGCCATTAGTTCCATTAATCAAGCCGAATTATATTATGGAGCAATCAATAAAAATGAACTCAACAAAATCAAAAGACATCCCGGATTGCTACATACCTTTCCTGTAGATGTCGCAATATCCAATCAATTTATTAACTTAATGGAAACCTACTCCCTCAGTCACAAACTCAACATCCCTGACTCTATCATTGCCTCAACAGCATTAGTGCAGAATATTAAGCTATATACATTGAATTTGAGAGATTTTTGTTTTATTCAAGGCTTAGAACTCTATGATCTGTCAAATGAATAACCCATCAACGTTAGCATTTTCCAGCGTTCAGCGAACCAGTCATGAATTAGTCAAAAAATCAAAGAGAATGAAGATAATTGTTAATTCTATTCCCAACTTAGTCCCTTTAATCCTTCATTTTGGGGGGGAGGTTGCCTGAAGAGAAGTGTATCAAGGGATTAGGGAGGTGAGTCGGTTGTGGTGGTGATTCTTGTTCTATGAATTAGCCTCCACCTTACCCAATTGAATCAGCAGTCTGCTCCCCAGTGCCTTCGGCAAGCGCGGCAATCCGATAAAATAGTGAATAGGTGACATCGGGAAAAAATCATCTATGGCAACTACATCAGAAGACGTATGGCGAATCTTAGCCGAATTAGCGACTGCTCAAGCCGAATTGACTGCTGCTCAAAAAGAAACTGACAAACAACTCAAGGAAACTGACCTACTATTGAAGGAAGTCAGTCAACAACAGAAGGAAAACGCCCAACAAATCAAGGAAACTGACCGACAACAGCAGAAAACTGACAAACAACTCAAAGAACTGGGCAAACAAATTGGGGGACTCGGGGCAAAATTCGGCAGCTTTACCGAAGGACTTGCCCTTCCCTCAATGGAAACGATTCTCAGACAACGGTTCGGTATGAAAGTTGTTAGTCCCAGTGTCCGAGCCAGCGAAGATGGACAACACCTAGAAATTGATGTCCTTGCCTATACCAATGGTGAGCTAAATATCGCCTATATCGTCGAGGTTAAAAGTCATGCCAGAGAGGAGTCTATTACACAATTAAAAAGTATTTTACAACGGTTTCGCCGCTTTTTCCCCGAACACAAAGATAAAAAACTCTATGGCATAC
>NZ_JASJFB010000098.1:0-3808 GCF_030065455.1 Microcystis sp. M53602_WE12
CCACACCCCACACCCCACACCCCACACCCTACTTCCCCACACCCCACACCCCACACCCCACACCCCACACCCCACTTCTCACAATGCCTTCGCCAGAATCTGCTCCGCTAATATCACAACTGCAAAAAAAAGTCAATAGTTTGGATGTACCATTTTATGCACCAGGGCATAAGCAGGGGGAAGGAATCGGGGAAGATTTAAGTAATTTACTGGGAAAAAGCGTCTTTAAAGCCGATTTACCCGAATTACCCGACCTTGATAATTTGTTTGCCCCGACGGGGGTGATTAAAGAAGCGCAAATTTTAGCAGCCGAGACATTTGGGGCAGATAAAAGCTGGTTTTTAGTCAATGGTTCCAGTTGTGGCATTATTGCGGCGATTTTAGCCACTTGCGGCGAGGGAGATAAAATTATTTTGGCGAGAAATATTCATAAATCGGCAATTTCGGGCTTAATTCTCTCTGGGGCGCAACCTATCTTTATCAATCCCGAATATAATCCCACTATCGATCTAAATTTAAATATAACCCCCCAATCCCTCGAAAATGCCCTGAAACTCCATCCCGACGCCAAAGCGGTGATGGTAGTCTCTCCCACCTATCAAGGGGTTTGCTGTGACTTAGAAACTATCGCCCAGATTACCAATCATTATTCTATCCCGCTGCTCGTCGATGAGGCTCACGGGGCGCATTTTGCCTTTCATCCCGATTTACCTCCGGCTGCCCTGTCTCTCGGCGCCGATATGGCTATTCAGTCCACCCATAAGGTTTTAGGGGCCTTAACTCAAGCATCGATGTTACACTTAAAAAGCGATCGCATTAGTTCCGAAAAAGTCGATCGAGCCTTACAATTAGTTCAAACCACTAGCCCTAGTTATTTGCTTCTCGCTTCCCTTGATAGTGCTAGAAAGCAAATGGCGACGCAAGGACTAGATTTACTGACCAAAACCCTCGATTTAGCCGCTTCTGCCCGAAAAGAACTCAATAAAATCCCTAATATCTCTGTTTTAGACTTTCCCCATTCTATCCCGGGTTGTCACTGGTTCGATCGCACTCGTTTAACGGTAATCGTCAAAGATTTTGGCTTAACTGGTTACGAAATAGACGATATTTTGCGAGAAAAATACGCCGTCACGGCAGAATTACCGACTTTAAGCCAACTTACTTTTATTATCTCCATCGGCAACCATCGCGAACACATTAATCGCCTAATTACTGCTTTTCAATGCCTTAAATCCCCTTCCTCTACCAGTTTACCCCCCACTCCTCCCCCAGTCACGGGAAATTTGGCTATTTCTCCTAGAAAGGCTTTTTTTGCCCCTACAGAGATAGTATCCCGGAAAAATGCCCTCGATCGTCTTAGTGCTGATGTTATCTGTCCCTATCCCCCCGGTATTCCCGTTTTGATGCCGGGAGAGTTAATTTCTCAGGAAGTCCTCGACTATCTGCAAACTATTTTAGACCTCGGTGGCACGATTACCGGCGGTAGTGATGATAATTTAACCACTTTCAGGGTTTTAAAATAATCGCAAAATTATCCGATATATTAGCCCGAAAAAGGCGGTAATAGTAATTGCTCCGATGGCTGCCATCACGGCAATGATAGCAATTTCAGGAAAACTTAGGGTTCCTTGCAGTTGCGGAATTAACAGGAAGGCGAGAGTAATTGCTGCTAGAATCGGTAAATCTCTCCCTTCAATCACTTTTTTAAATAATGCCCAAACTAAGCCACCTAAGATCATAAAAGCGATGACAATTCCTAGCGAGGGGAGTAAACTATTTAAGGCAATTACTAATAATGTCCCCTCAAATCCTGTAAAGGCAGCATTAGCGAAGGTTTCCCCAAGAGAAAAACGGGAAGTTTTTCTAATCACTGGAGAAGCTGGAGAAGCTGGAGGGGATGGAGGAATTGGAGAAGGTGGAGGAGATGGAGGAGATGGGGGAGGTGTATTTAAAGCGGTTAAAACTTCTCCACAGGATTGAAATCTATCCAGGGGATTTGCTAGTAACATTTTATTGAATACTCTTGCTAAATCTGCACTGATGTTGGGGGCATAATTTTGCCAATTCCAGACCTGTTTTTGGGGATCGTATAGATCATCAGGATCGCGATTAGTTAAGAGTATAACACAGGTAGCTGCTAGGGCATATAAATCTGTGGCTGCCGATACCTGATTGCCTAATTGTTGTTCGGGAGGGGCAAATCCAGCTGAGTAAATTGTTGTGGATTTCTCCTGTGTATTATTGGGATTATTGGTAGCCTGTTTTACTGCCCCAAAATCGAGTAAATAGAGGCGGCCATTTTGGGAGCGCATGATGTTAGATGGTTTTATATCCCGGTGAATGGAACCATTTTCATGAATAAATTTGAGGATAAGAAGTAATTCTTTGAGAATGTTTTTGACTTCACTTTCTTGAAAGGGTTTTTGTTGCTGTTGGAGAATTTCTTCTAAGTTTTTACCGTCGATATATTCCTGGGCCAGATAGAAAAATTGCTCTTCTTTTCCCGTTAATTGATTCTTGACTGTTAAAGGGAAAAAAGCATAGAGATCGGGGATTTGGGGATGTTCTCGTCCTAAATCTTCTAAAACGTGCGCTTCTTGAAAAAATAAATTTTTCGCTTTTTCTAAAGCTTGGGGACTTAAATTACCGGAGGGTTGAAATTGTTTGAGTACACATTTAGCTTTTTTGGGACTATAACGATCTAGCGCTAAAAATGCCGCCCCAAATCCTCCTTGTCCCAATAGACGTTCTGGCAAATAACGTCCCCCTAAAATTAATGGCATCCCGCAAGTAGTACAATATTTCTGCTCGATCGAGGTTAAGCGATTGCTATCGTCTAGGTCTAGGCATTGATTACGCGGTCTCGGACAGTGGGGACGCGTGCAAATAACTTCCATAGTCACCGTTTCCCTTGGTACTGCTCTTAGTTTAGCTACTACCGGCAATTCGGGTTAAAATTTTTATTCTTGAGAAAGAGTTACAAAGAGGGTTCGTAGGCCGACACGGATTCCCATTATACTACAAGGTTAGCAGAAATTTTGGAGTTTGTCAAGTCTTTGGCCGAAAAAAATTCAGCCGGATAAGGGCAGTTATCGAAAAAATCGGGTCACGCATATCATTCAAGGCCAGGGTTCTGGCCACGACTTGAGCGAAACGGTCTTGAACCATCTACTCCCGTGTCACCTCGTTTTCAGGCTCTTGAAAATATTGCTTTTTTTTCTCAAAGACAGTAAACTCAAATGTATTGTAAATGTATTTTAGATGAATTATGACTCTATATCTAGTAGAGGATGATCGACAAGAAAGGACCAAAGAACAAGTGAGCGAGATATTGGAGCGCATTGCCACAGTCGCATCAAAATCCCAGGGAGAGTTAATCGAAGCCCTAATCGGTGAAACAGAGGGGCGGTTATTCCTGATTATCAAAGCGATCGATCGCGCCTCCCTCGAACAAGTACTAGAAAACGCTGGGCTAGGTTGGCAACTAATCAAGGAAATGCGCTTGATTGGGCAGGACTTAGCCACTGTGCGAGAGCGCAAAGACAAAGCCAACTATCTAGTACAGTGGAATTTACCTCCGGGGCTAACGATGGAAACTTACCTGCAACGAAAAGCGGAGAAAACCCCCCTTTATGCTCAAGTGCCTGAAGTCAGTTTCGAGCGTACATAGGGCTTGCTGAAAAAGTTTTTCGGTGGTGGCAGGGTGTGGGGTGTGGGGTGTGGGGTGTGGGGTGTGGGGTTTTATCGATTTTCAGGTGGTCAACTACCTAATTTTCAGGGAAAAAGTACCTGAATTTTCCCCCCAATC
>NZ_JASJFB010000077.1:0-1938 GCF_030065455.1 Microcystis sp. M53602_WE12
AAACAAATTAGCCTGTAATTCAGAGCCGGCAATCGTTTTGACGATTTAGATAAAATTTTCAATGTGACACTTTAGGGTGCGGAATGTGGGTTGAATTCTTTCTGTTTATGGTTAGGGAAAAAGACAAGCCCAACCTTTCTGCCCTGGGGCTAAATTTGTTATCCACCTGTAATTACAACTAGACAAGTCAAGTCTAACAAAAAAATTTTTTTCTTAAATTTATCCAAGAGCCTGATGAGTAACAGCAATAAGAAAAGTATTGTTGAGAATAATGAAGAAACTCAGAAGTATTGTCAAGTTTTGTCGAAAATATACGCAAATAACAGCAAACAACTGCTACTGTGGTTAGTGCAAGTTTACCTTACAGTTCCAATGAAACTATCAGATTATGCCAAGAAAAAGGGGATCAATTACTGGACTTACACGATACATAAATACTAAAAAATCAACAAAACCCTTATACCTTTTTTCAAAAAGTGTTTCATACTTGAATGTTAAGATTTTGAAGATCATGACCAAGTTATGTATTCGCTCTGATGATACCAAAAAGGACTGATTATTGACTCCATTCTCAATAGTCAATCTAATTTAGCACTGTAAAATACTGGTTTTGTGAAGTTTTATTGCAGGATTCAACACTTCTGAATAGGCGGTTAAAATGCGACTTAGCTTATAACTACCGTAAACTCCCGCCCGAATCAATTGTTTGAACAACAATTAATATTTGCTTCACTTTTTTGACACACAATGGAAAACCGGCGGGAAAACTGAGCAATCTCTGAGCCAGATTATTCTTTCCCAGCCGGTTTATGTTGACACTTAGCCTCAAGTCATCTAAGCCGCAAAGATATTATCTTCTGTCAAGTTAAGGTTAGGAGTCAAGGTCGCCAAGAGAGTCTGAACCGATGAACCATTACCATCCACATCAAAGAAGAGTTGGCCTGTTGGTTTATTAAAGATAAAGCGATGGCTGGCCGTCGTGGCGACGGTTCCCAAGACAAATTGAGCCGCCGCAATACTTTCACCGGCGATTAATCCGCCACCAAAACCCGCCGCCGAGACTTGGAGCGTATCTTGGAAAACGTTGAAGTCCGTAATCGTATCTTGGCCTTCACTGGCAAGGCTATAGGCAATTACGTCAAAACCAGCACCAGAGGTAATCGTGTCATTCCCTGCAGCACCTACTAACATATCGCTGGCATTGGAACCAATCAAAATGTCATGGCCCGCTCGACCGCTCAGATTGCGGGTAGTTCCGGCTTCGATCACATCGTTACCCGTGGTTCCCTGTTGATTGAGAACACCGTCATCATTCAGGATCGTAGTGGTGACAGCACCTGGTGTGCCAATGGTATAGCCAGTGCCACTTGCTAGGGTAAAGGCGATCGTTTCATTGGCTTCTTTGACGGTATCTCCGGTGGTCACGATCTCGATCTGAGCCGTTGTCTGACCAGATGCGAAGACAATATTACCCGTTGTTGGTGAGACAAAATTCCCGCCGTAGGCATTGTAGTCATTGCCGCGAGTTGCCGTACCACCAAGGGTAAAGTTAACGGTTAAAGAGTTAGTGGTGGCTCCTGAACGAGTGAAGTTATAGACGAGGTTAGTTTTGCCGTTTTCACTAACGCCACTGTAGTTACTGGCAAGGGTAACGGAGGTTCCTTCATCATCATTTTGGATAGTGCCAACAGCAGTGGCCGTGGTAATCGTTGCTCCGTTGGTGGGATTGGAGAGGGTGACGGTGAAGTTTTCGTTAGGTTCGACGGTGGTATCCCCTTGAACATTAACGGTAATCACTTTCGAGGTTTCTCCCGCCGCAAAACTGACGGTTCCTGAGGGTAAGACTCCCCCCACAAAATCAGTGGCATTAGCTGCACTGGTTCCTGAGCCTGTTACTGCCCAGTTGACGTTATTGGCCCCTGTGGTATTGACCGCACG
>NZ_JASJFB010000768.1:0-2341 GCF_030065455.1 Microcystis sp. M53602_WE12
ACATTGAACCGAGAGATACGGCATCAGCGAAGGTAATTGAGAACCGAGGAAAAAATGCGGTCGGACTGACCGTGTTAGAAAACGCTCGCGGAGGCGATTTGACGGGGATCGACCGGTTAAACCAGGTCGATCTAGTTAAAAACCTATGAACCGAGAATCTCCCGCTACACCGCGCGAGCGGTTAGCGGGGGAGAGTCAAAATTAGAATGATTAAACCCCAACCATAACCCCGCCTCGATAGCCGATAACCGATCGCTAAACATGGATCCATCTTTCGCCCTTACCCTGCAAATTGTCATCACTGTGGTGGCGGGGATTACAGCCCAAGTCATTGCCGAATACCTGAAAGTTCCCAGTATTGTTTTCCTGCTCATTTTTGGGATTGCTTTAGGGTCCGATGGTTGGGAAATTTTACACCCCCAAAGTCTGGGAATTGGCTTAGAAGTCCTTGTTGCCCTCTCTGTGGCGATTATCCTATTTGAAGGCGGTTTAAGCTTAAGCGGACGGGAATTAGGGCGAGTTTCTGGCAGTTTACGCAATCTTGTCACCCTCGGTACTTCCATCACTCTCATCGGTGGCGGTATGGCGGCCCACTGGTTGGGGGAATTTCCCTGGCCGATCGCTTTTCTTTACGCTTCTTTAGTGGTGGTAACTGGTCCGACGGTGATCGGTCCTTTGCTGAAGCAAGTAGCCGTAGATCGACGGGTGGCGACGCTTTTGGAAGGGGAAGGGGTATTAATCGACCCTGTGGGCGCAATTTTAGCCGTAGTGGTGCTAAATACGATTATTGATAGTCATTCCCGCCCCATGGAAATTATCACTGGTTTAACCCTGCGTTTAGGCATCGGGGCGGCGATCGGCATTGCTGGAGGCGGATTGTTAAGTTTTATTATAAAAACTTGCAATTTTTTGACTTTTGAGCTAAAGAATCTCGTGGTTTTAGCGGGAGTCTGGGGGTTATTTGGTTTATCGCAATTTAGCCGCAGTGAATCGGGGTTAATGGCGGTGGTAATGGCGGGAATTGTGCTAAAAGCGGCGGCTGTTCCCGATGAACGGTTATTAAGACGTTTTAAGGGTCAATTGACGACTCTTTGCGTGTCGGTACTGTTTATTTTACTAGCGGCGGATCTTTCGATCGCCAGTGTCATCGCTTTGGGTTGGGGCAGCGTCCTGACGGTGTTAGTCTTGATGCTGGTGGTGCGTCCCCTGAGTGTGGCCTTGTGTACCCTAAAAAGTGACCTAAATTGGCGACATAAGCTATTTATCGCTTGGGTTGCCCCTAGGGGAATCGTTTCGGCTTCTGTAGCTTCTTTATTTGCTATTTTACTCACCCGTGCCGGTATTAATGGCGGTGAAGCGATCAAAGCTTTAGTCTTTTTAACAATTTTAATGACCGTTTTTATTCAGGGATTAACGGCGCGGTGGGTGGCAAAAGGACTTAAAATCACTTCTTCTGCGGCAACAGGGGCAGTAATCGTCGGTTGTAATCCCCTAGGGCGCTTAATCGGTTCTTTATTCCAAGAACAAGGGGAAACCGTGGTTTTAATCGATACGGATGCCGCAGCCTGTCAGCAAGCAAAAGAAGAGGGTCTGACGGTGCTGCAGAGTAGCGCACTTGATACAAAAATACTGCAAGAAGCCGGCATCGAATCCATGGGGACTTTTCTGGTTTTGACTAACAATAGCGAGGTTAATCTGGTTTTAGCCCAAAGAGCCGGCGAGGAATTTCACCCTCCCCGGGTGTTGGCTGCCTTTGCGGGAACCGCCAACCCAGATAAAAATAAGGTTAATCAGGTTTTTCTCCCCAGTTTTTCGGTCAAGGAATGGAATCAGTATTTAGACGATAATCAGATTAAATTGGGTAAAACTATCTTTAAAGGCAATGATTTGAGCGAACAACAAACCAGATTAACTAAATTAATTGAAAATGGCGAACTGCTGCCCCTACTATTGCGTCGCGATAATTCCCTACAGGTAGTAACAGAAGGGGAAGAATGGCGCACCGGAGACGAATTAATCTATATTCTGCGCGATTTACGCCCACAACTGCTTAAACGTCTTTCCGGCACTGTCATAACTCGTTTATCTTTAGAAATCTTACCCGAAGTGGAAATTGTCGCCAGTAGATAAGTAATGGGACAAAATTAACTTCTTGGTTAGGATAGGAACTCTGGCAACAGTAAAGGGATGAGCAGAGATTCAGCTTAACTTAAGCAAGTAGTTATAATTAAATTGAAGATAGATTTTGCCTCAGATCCCCCCTTAGTCCCCCCTTGATAAGGGGGGTGCCGATCCCCCCTTAGTCCCCCCTTGATAAGGGGGGTGCCGATCCCCCCTTAGT
>NZ_JASJFB010000602.1:0-1627 GCF_030065455.1 Microcystis sp. M53602_WE12
CTCTAGATACAGTCAACGGTACAGCCATTTTCAAAGGGAAAATGTACCCAGTAGCGTCTTTTCAATTTTTTCTGAGAAGCTCCAGGCAGTAAGGGTTTTGTTAATTTTTTAGTATTTCTGTATGGGGGAAGTCCAGGTATATTGGCATCTCGCGAGTCTTTAATAAAAGTTTGCTGACCACCACCGGGATAACAATCAGCCGGATTCTGGGGGGCGACAATTCCTTGATAAACCGTTGTTCCCGCAGGTAAAGTCACCGATACCACTTTGGTCGCTTGATTGGGAGGATTCCACTTTTGATCGAGGGCTAAATTTCTGATCACCTCCACATTGGTGGTATATTGATCCGTGGTCAGAAAACGACCTTTTTTGTAATTTTCGTCACTATAATAACGGAAGAAAGTCTGGGGTTTTTCTAGGGTAACTGCCTGACATTCACTATTGCGAAAAGTGATGGCAATATCTGGAGGAAGAGGACAGGAAGGAGCCTGATCTTGAGCCAATATTTTCCGAGAATTGAAAGTAAAATTTTCGGGTAAACTATTGGTTAATGTACTGGCAGCGATTCCTAAAACAAGACTAAAAACGAGCGAACTGGCTTTCATCTTCACTGATTAAGAGAAATTCTTCTCGATTTTACCGTACTGAACCGACTTAAAATCTTGATTTCGCCCACTGGCAACAATTCTTAACTAATTTTCTCCCTGCTCGCCACCCTAACCCCGATTAGCTCCCTAGTAGGAAATTTCCCGCCATTGTCTGTCAACTTTCCTCGCTAGTGTGGGCAAATTAGGAAAAGAATCGTTAAGATCAAAAAAACTTAACATTAATCTTCTTGACAAAATCCCCCATTTGTGCTATGAGAGACGCTATTGATATTTTGATGGAAAATTTGAGCCAGAGCATCGTCGGCCAAACCGAATCGATTCGCATTGTGCTGGTGGCTTTACTCAGTGGTGGCCACGCTCTCCTCGAAGATGTCCCCGGAGTCGGCAAAACCCTCTTAGCTAAATCCTTAGCGCGTTCAATTAACGGTCGTTTCCAACGGGTACAATGCACCCCCGACCTCCTTCCTAGTGATATCACGGGAACGACGATTTGGAACCCCAACAGTCGCGAATTTGAATTTATCCCCGGCCCCGCTTTTGCTAACGTCCTGTTGGCCGATGAAATCAACCGGGCCACCCCGCGCACTCAATCGGCACTTCTAGAAGTCATGGAAGAAAAACAAGTTACCGTCGATGGAGAAGCGCGGCCGGTCCCCCAACCCTTCTTTGTTATCGCCACCCAAAATCCGATCGAATATCAAGGCACTTTTCCGCTTCCAGAAGCGCAAATGGACCGTTTTGCCGTTTGCCTGAGTTTGGGTTATCCCAGCGCCACAGAAGAACTAAAAATGTTACAAAGACAGCATTCTCAAGAGACGGTTAAATCCCTAGAAGCTTGTATTTCCCTAGAACAGGTGGGAGAATTGCAAAGATTAGTTAGTCTGGTCCGGGTAGCTCCTGCTTTACAGCAATATATCGTCGATTTAGTCCGCGCTACCCGTGATCACGAAGATATTAGTTTAGGAGTCAGTCCCCGGGGTTGTGTGGTTTTGCAAAAAGCAGTTCAAGCTTACGCTTTC
>NZ_JASJFB010000049.1:0-3698 GCF_030065455.1 Microcystis sp. M53602_WE12
AATAAAGCTTTTGACCTGTTAAAGTCCGATGTGCATGCTGCGAAAATAGGATTGGGACGTTCAAAAACCTTGCATTATCCTTCTTGTAGTACATCGCTTGGTACAAAAAACAAGGGCAACAACGCCTGAAACGACCGGCTCCTGACGACCGGCTACTGACTCCTACCCCCAGGAAAAACTTTTTCAGCAGACCCTAATTAGAAAAGAATTTCCGGATTTGGCGGCCAAGTATTTCGACAATAAACCTTATTTTTGGACGGGAGGTTATTTCGTGGCTAGTTGTGGCGGCGTTACTGTCGAACAACTAAAAAAATACGTCGAGAACCAAAAAAACTCCCCGAAAGTGGAAACGCTACCGCGTTAGTTTCATTCCGGTGGCGATTTATCTCCCGTTAAACCGCGTAGCGGTTTAACGGGAGTCCTCTCGTTCCATTGAGATAGGCAGTTTAAATGCAGTAAAGCTGATATTTTCTAGCAAATCTCTTGATTGTCAGCCCTTGGCTGGCAAAAAAGCAGCGAAAAAATCACAAAAATCCGCTGAGATGTCTTCCCAAGACATCAATTAGGGTCTGCTGAAAAAGTCGTTCAGGGAATTATGTGATATTGTCTGGCAATTTTCACTGGTATCGAACGCCTCAATGGTTCTGATCGCCGCACCTTCCCCACCGGTGCGTTGCTGGGGGTGGGGCATGACGCTTAAATGCTATTTTGGTTTAGTTTGGACGCTAATAGGGCCATTAACGCTGGTTTGACAGGCTAAACGATAATTTTCGGGTTTTTTCTTCAGACAGCGCTGTTCAAAGTCGGTTTTGGCCGAGAGATTTTCCATCCCCTCGACAATTGCCACTATACAAGTACCACACTGACCGTAACCGCCACAATTCATCAATTTACCGCCAAAAGTGTAGATATCAACGCCATTCTGGATTGCTTTCTCTCGTAAATTCGCTCCATCTGCCGCTACCACGATCTTATTCTCTTTGACGAAGTTGATGTTACCCATGACTGTGTTACCCTAAATTTTTGCAAATTAATATTAAAAAATATTAAATTTTTTTGATTGTAACATTTTTGGCTCGCTGTTCTAAATATTCGGCGATGCCAATAGCGATCGCTTTTTTGCCGATAAATTTCCCCAATGCCGCTTTTGTGACCAAATAAGCCACCTGTTCCCCTTGATCGCCCTTTTCCTCACCCCTATTAGCAATGACGGCCTGATAGCCCTTTTCTAGGCGTTTACGGGCGATTTCCAGTAACTCCTCCTGACTGACTCCTTCCTGATACTTGAAAGTGACCATCTCTAAATCGGGAAATTTTTCTCTCACCTTGTCAATCACTTTTTCCGTCGGCACAAAATTAAGATTTAACTGCCCACCACTGGGAATTTTGCCGTAAAAAGGGCTTTCTAAGCGATAATCTGCCACTGCTGCCGAAAAAATTCCAAATTTATAATCTTTACTGCCTAATTCTCCCATAACCTTCCCTAGATACTCGTCATAAGTTTCAATAATTTCATGGGGTAAATAAGCGGGAGGTGTATAGCTGCCGCGTCCGTGGATTAATTGCACCTTTGCCCCGCGCAGGTACAATTCTTCTGCAATAGCGACTCCTAATTGTCCGGTAAAACGATTGGTTAAACGACGAATATTATCGATAATAACGGGTGTGGGTCCACCAGTGACTAAAATCGGCCTATTTTTCAGGACAGAATTACTGAGAATCCCACAGGCTGCCACTGTGATCTCTTTTTCCCCGGGGAGATTGTGCTTACCGTAATCATCCCGGGGTGACATAATCTGGACTCCCCAGCGATCGAGAGTTTGCAAAGATTCGGTCAGAATAGCATTATGTAAACTGCCGTGCATGGTGGGGACAAGCAGAATTTTAGTTTTTCCCTTTTCCTGTCGTCCCAAGGCCGAGGCCAAGCATGAAGTGATCACTCCGTCAGCGATTCCGTAACGAAACTTATTAATCGTGTTATAGGTAGCGGGGGCGACTAAATAAAGATCAAAGGGAGATTGATCGCTTAAATGTTCTGCTTTTGCCGTTAATTGGCTAATTACGGGATTAACCGTACTCCATTCCAAAGCTTCCTTAGTGACGTATCTTAAAGCTTCTTCTGAGACAAAAGCCACGACTGTAGCCCCGAATTTCCGCAAAGATCGGGCAATTAGCGGCGCTTTCATGGCCGCAATCCCTCCCGTCACCAGTAAAGCAATACGTTTACCCCAGAGATGATGACTTTCTAAGGGTACTTCGCGATCGCTTAAGGGCGAATCCGTCGGAGAAGAGAAATTCCAAGTCATAAATTTGGGGGTGGGGGTTTTGTCAGTGATCAGTAAACAGTAAACAGTGAACTGAAAACTCAAATCTGATCACTGATAACTGATAACTGATCACTGATTCGGTTATCCCTATTCGGGGTTTGTCTATCCCTGAGGGAGAAACTGGTTATCCTAGTAAATAAAGGGTTGCTTCGGTGTTCTTATGATTGACAAAATTTTAACTAAAGTTCGATCGCTTGCCAAGCCGCTATTAGTTCTAGGATTAGTGACAACGCTGATTTTAGGCAATGTTTCCAGTGCTTTGGCGGCATCGGGGGGTAGAATGGGGGGCGGTAGTTTTCGCGCCCCTAGTCGCAGTATTAGCCCTTCTAGAGGTGGTGGTTACAGTTCCCCCGGTTACGGTGGAGGTATTGGTTTTCCCTTCCTCTTACCCTTCTTTTGGGGTGGTGGTGGCGGTGGCTTAATTTCTCTGTTAATCTTTTTTGCTATTGCCAATTTCCTCGTTAATGCTTTCCGTAATGGTGGAGGCAGTGATGAGAATGGTATGACGATAGAATCCGGTTATGAAACCGTCTCCGTGGCTAAAGTACAGGTGGGTTTGTTGGCTAATGCCCGTTATCTGCAACAAGAATTAAATCAAATCGCCCTAACTGTGGATACTAGCACCTCCGAGGGACGCGTCGAAGTCTTACAAGAATCGGCCCTCGCCCTGTTACGTCATCCGGAATACTGGGTTTATGGTAACGTCGATTCTCAACAAACCAGCCTCAGCAGTGCAGAAGCGAAGTTTAATCAGTGGTCTCTCAACGAACGCGGTAAACTAACGGCGGAAACCTTAACTAATTACAATAATCAACTGCGTCAAGGTTCTCAAGAAAATATTTTACCCGAATCGGCTGGAGAATTAGCTAAAACCGCACCGGAAGGCTATATTTTGGTGACTATTTTAGCCGGCATTGTCGGTAAATTTTCTCTAGCCAAAATTAATGATTCCCAAGACTTGAAACAAGCCCTGCAACAAATTGGTAGTATGGGAGGCGATCGACTTTTAGCGGTAGAAGTGATTTGGACTCCTCAAAGCGAGGGTGATATTCTCAGTCAAGACGACATTCTCGCCAATTATCCCGATCTGAAATTGGTGTAATTTGTCGGGGGATAACCCTAGATAGGGTTTGCTGAAAAATTTTTTCGTGGGGGTAGGGTGTAGGGTGTGGGGTGTGGGGTGTAGGGTTTTACCGATTTTGAGGGAGTCTTCCAAAAAGTCTAAAAGTCTTACCCAACAAGGTTTTTAGATTTATTCAGCCAGCCCTAGATAGGGTCTGCTGAAAAAGTTTTTCCTGGGGGTAGGAGTCAGTAGCCGGTCGTCAGGAGTCGGTCGTTTTAGGCTTTGTTGCCCTTGTTTTTTGTACCAAG
>NZ_JASJFB010000134.1:0-5909 GCF_030065455.1 Microcystis sp. M53602_WE12
CTCTCGATGGGAAGAAGCATATCCTTAGTTAAAGCAGATTTTCTTCCTCAGTGCAACCTAAGTCGATGCTTTCTCACGAGTGCGGGTTCATTTTCTAGGTTGACTTCGGCTTCCTTACCAGCATTTATTGAGATGTTGCGTAAAAACCCATATCCTGAACGGCTTTAGCTAATTTGTGATTAGCCATCATCCCAGACACATTTAAATCCTCAATTACTATCTGGCCGTGGTTCTTGGCTAAATAAGTGGTGAGTTTATGTAACGTATCTTTACGGATATTAGCTATTTTAAAATGAAGTTTAGCTATTTGCCGTTGGGCTTTGTTCCAATTATTTGAACCTTTTACCTTATGTCGGTTCAAGTATTGAAGTCTGGCTAATTGTTTTTCGTATTTACGATAACTTTTAGAGCCTTCAAACGTTTCACCTGTCGATAAAGTAGCCAAAGATTTAATTCCTAGATCACAACCAACTACATCATAAGTTTTATTGGTTGTTTGCTGTTCAACTTCCATCTTAAAACTAATAAACCACCTATTAGCTTTTTTACTAATAGTAACAGATTTTGGCTGGTATCCATCAGGTAGCCGCTCGTAAGTTTTTAACCAACCAATCACAGGAACTTTTATCTTTTGATGGGCAATTTTAATGCTCCCATCTAAAGTGAAACTATCCTGTTTACCTTTCTTCTTGAAATTTGGTGGTTTAGCTATCTTCTTGAAGCATCTTTTCCAAGCATCAGATAAAGCTCTTAACGCCCATTGGGGGGCGCATTTAGACACTTGGTAATACCAATCATGCTCTGATTTTACCAATGCTACCAACCATTGATGAAGGTCAATAGCCGTAGGAAACTTGATTTTTTCATCAGGGTTAGCTTGATTATGGTCTAAAATTTGCTTGGTTAAAGCCAAACCCCAATTCCAAGCATGACGTGCGGTTCCTGCGTGTTGGGCTAATAATGAGCGTTGTTGATTATTTAGTTTTAACTCAGTCTTGAATCCTAGTAGCAACGTCTCTTAACTCCTCTACGATTTTTCTATTTTTATGGTTTCTAGAGCCATACAATCTAGCGGAAAATACCGTAATGATTTCTAAGACATCTGGCGCTAAATCCTCCTCAAATGTACTGTCTTCAGTTCGATTGATAATGACAACTTCAGTTCCGAATTGCTCACACAGACTAAAGATTAGTTCACTACCAAATCTAAGTAATCTATCCTTATGAGTTAAGACCAATCTCTCTACTTTACTATCAACAATCAACCGAATTAATCGCTTTAATCCTTTTTTGTTGTAGTTAAGTCCTGAACCTAAGTCGTCTATAATTTCAACTTGCCAACCGTTTTGAGCGCAAAACAGTTCGACAACTTCTTTTTGACGTTCTAAATCTTTCTTTTGGTCATGACTAGAAACACAACAATAGCCAACAGTATAGGAAAGATTCTCTTTTACTCCAAGCAACTGAGAAATTGTATAACGACGATGCCCATTAGCAGTCCGTTCTGGAATTAGTTTACCTTCAGACTCCCAACGCCTTAACGTCGATACGCTTACACCTTTCAATTTAGCGGCTTCCGATATGGTTAACTTACTCATAAAGCTATTATAGCATAAGTCATGAGTAATTTTGGATAGTATTAGTTAGGTTTTTGGTTTCTGTGATTAACCCTTGCCGTTATCTCCTCAAACAACAGTATTAACTCGCCGTCGGCGATCGAGCCATTGTTGTAAAATAATCGCCGCCGCTTCCCGATCGATCGCTCCCTTATCCCAAGAGGAAAACTGTTTTTTGGCTTTTAAGAATTCTTCCGCCTCTAGGGACGTGCAACGCTCATCAATGTATTCGAGGGGCAAATCTAAGGCGATCGCTAGTTTCTGGGCGTATTTTTGCACCTGTTGGGCCTGAAATCCTAGTTCTCCGGCCATGGTATAGGGCAGTCCCGCCACCAAAATCTTAATATTTCTTTCCTTGACAATCGCCTCAAACTGTGGTATCTCGGCAACAAAGGAAGAACGGATAATCGTGGTTAAACCGGTGGCGATTAAACCAGTGCCGTCACATCCTGCCACTCCTACCCGTTTTTTGCCGATATCTAAGCCGAGGGCGGCGACTCTTTCCATCACACTGGATGCCCCTGATCGGGGGGTTCCGAGGGCGGTTTGACCGGGGGAAGTTCCCCCGGACTGTCGAGGGGGTCCAGGGGGGGATTATTGGGCCATTTTAACCAAGACATCCGACTAGGGATGGGAGTTCGCGGCACCGGTTGTAAACCCTGCAGCATTTCTGCCAGGGCGGAATTTTCCGGCTTAGTTTCGCGGATTTTGTGCCATACCGAGCGCGACATCATCAGGGTGTGGGAACTGCGGATCGCTCCCAATTGTTCCAGATATTCCCGTCTTTCGTGCTGATAATCGGCAGATATCAACTCTAGCGAGCGAGGGGGATACCTGCGAGTGATCTGGGCCATCTGGATTAATAACTTAGGATAGAGCCAAGTGTAGGCGGGATGGACAATTAATTTCGCTTGATGGGGTCGCTCATCCCGATTAGATAGAATTAATTCAAAATAACCGATCGCAGCTTTTCGTTGCGGTTCAAAAACGTAACCGCGACTAATTTGCGGACTGCCGCACCAACTTTGACAGCGATAGAGCAAACTATCAACTAAACTGATTTTAAAATCCTGGATATGGCGATCAAATACCTGACGCAGTAGCGGCGGCATAGACACACAATCTAACTGATAGAGCAATTGAGCGTCAGCATTGCTCACGGGCAGTAAATTCGGTAAATCTGGCTCTTGTTTCGCCAATTCCTGTAATAATTGCGGCGGTAAAGACCAATAGGTTAATTCCGCCAAAGGCTGAAAACCGTGTTGCCGGAAAAGTGCCAAACTGTCCTTTTGATTGATATTAACCTCTAACACCCAGGTGCGCGCTTCCCAAACCGTTTCTAGACAATAACGCAGTAATTGCGCCCCGATGCCCTTGGGTTCGCTTAAAGACTCCCCTGGATGCACCCGCACCTGTTCCACCCGCCAAGTGCTGCGACTACTATTAAAAGGGGTGACTTGGATTGCCCCGCGAATTTTCCCTTCTTCTCCCCGATTGGCCATGGACTCAGCCACATAGACATGAAAACGGTGTTGGAGAGGATTGGGAAAAAAACTGAGAATTTTAAATAACCCAAACCAAGGCCGCACCTGCTGCACCTGGGTGCGGAAATTTTGGGCGCGACGATCAATATCCTCATCGAAGTCATCCAGGGTTAAAGCTTCAATGTCTTCCAAATCCCGATATTGTACGGGACGGATTGGGCGATCGCTAAAATCGTCCCCTTGGGGAACAGGAGAAGTGGTCATGGCTCTGGGGTAAATATCGTCTATGCACCTATCTTACCGCAGAATCTAGAGGCACTTCCCCACCAATAACAATTTCTGAGGGATCATAGGGGACCACCACCGAAAGAACACCTCGATCGGTAGCTGGGGTTTTTTGGGCCAAATTTCCGATTATGACAATTCGATGCTACAATAACGGACGGTTAATCAGTCCGAATTTGCAGTAAAAGTCTTTGAGTCAATCTGTAGATACCACTAACACCCTAGACACTCTAGCTCAAGAACTAGCCGCCATTCAGCAGACCGGTTCTAAGCGCGTCGCTTTATTGGGTTCCCGTCACGTTCCCATCACGCACCAGCAATTGATCGAAATGATGGCCTATGCCCTCGTGCTGGCGGGCAATCGGATTATGACCTCCGGGGCGACGGGAACCAATTCCGCCGTCATTAAGGGGGCAATGCGGGCAGATCCTAATCTGTTAACCGTGATCTTACCCCAAAGTCTCGATCGCCAGCCCCTGGAATCCCAAGAACAACTCCAGCAGGTTATCCATCTGGTGGAATGTCCCGAAAATGACCATCTATCCCTAGGGGAAGCCAGCAGCCTCTGTAATCGCGAGATTATCAATCGTTGTCAACAGTTAATCTGTTTTGCTTTCCACGACAGTCAGACCCTTTTGCAAACCTGCGCGGAAGCGGAAGATCAACGCAAGCTAGTTACCCTATTTTATTTTGACTAAATTCAGCGATGAATCTCTCCGTCAGTGCCATTCTTCTCTATTCGATAGTGGCTGCCGCTATCTCTGTCTATCTACCTTTTCTGCTGGTGGCTTACGCTAGAGCTAAGGTGGGTTACGATACCTCCGCTCCCCGGGCCATGTTCGACCAACTCCCAGACTACGCTAAACGAGCAACTTGGGCCCATCAAAATGGTTTTGAAACCTTTATGATCTATAGTGCTGCCGCTCTCATGGCCTACGTTACAGGAGTATCCTCATCCCTGGCCGCTGTCTGTGCGATCGCTTTCGTGATCCTCCGGCTTCTATTTTCCCTTTTTTATATCACTAATGTCCCGATCGCTCGTTCCCTGATGTTCGGTCTCGGCTCTCTCTGTACCTATACTCTCTTTGGGTTGAGTTTAATCAAGATTCAGTAGAATTCCCCAAACCAGATGCAGGAGAGTCGGAAAACGCTATAGTTCGGGAGCGGTAAAGAAGTTGCTTAACCCGAACTAAAGTTAATTCTGTTACTGATAAACCGGTAATTTGGGATTATCCACTGATAACAAACCAGTTAAAAGTGAGGCGGGTTTTTGACTGTAGGGCCAGGCAAAAGCATGACGAAAAGCCGCATCTTGACAAGCTTGTAATTGTCGGAAATCGATCACGTCCAGGGTGAGTAAATTTTCGTACTCGAAGGGCAGCCGGACATTGTGTAAACCGGCATTATCGGTACAGATAGCAATATCAACCCCCGCTTCAAAACAGCGATCAAAGACTATCTTTAATTGCGATAAACTTTCGAGGGTGCCAGTTTTTAAATAGGTGGTGGGACAGACTTCTAAACATTGATGACGACGGGCAACTTCCGGCAGCAATTCCGGATATTGTAGGGGAATTTGAATACCGTGACCAATTCTTTGCAGATAGGGCAGTAATTGGGGATAACAACCGTCCTTTGTTTCGTAAAGATGGCCGGTGGTGTTTAAACCCTCTTCCCTGGCATAACTGTATAAACCAGCAAATTCCTCTAGTCGAGTTTGGTAGTAGGAATCACCCCCGGCAATATCGATCGCACAGACGTATTCTTTCATCTCTAGGGCCAGATCAACGATCGCTTTGTTGACTTGGGAGGGAAGTCGCGAGTGCATACAGAGAATTTGACTGGTAATAATCGGATATTCGCTCATTTTCGAGGCTTGACCGACGATCTCGACAATCGAGCGCATTTGCTCGATTCGCTCTGTTTGGTTCAAATGTTCGTCGGTGCGATAGTAGGGAGTATAGCGCAATTCTAAATAGGCAAGATTCTCGAAGATGTAAGCGCCGCGAATCAGACGATAAATAAAATAGGGCAAAGTTTGGGCGGTTTGAACACTTTCGACTAGGGTATGTAATTCCAAATACTCATCTAAACTATTGCGTTCACGGGTGTAAAATTCCTCAAAAGCGGGGTATTCCTGGAATTTGGCCGCTAAATCCCGCTCATGTCTGTGAAAGTAGCGCCAGAGAATTCTCGGTACTACCGATCCCCCTAAATGCCGATGCAAATCCGCGTATAAAGCCACAACTCCGCTGCTCCTTAGTCTCTCAAATGTTCCTTAAATATAACGAAGTTTTACAATTGTTTGACAATCGTTCCCAAATAGTATCAGTACCTAGGGTTTGCTGAAAAAGTTTTTCGTGGGGGCAGGGTGTGGGGTGTAGGGTGTGGGGTGTAGGGTTTTACCGATTTTCATCTGGTCAATTACCTAATTTTCAGGGAAAAAGTACCTGAATTTTCCCCCCGCTCACTCCCAGGTCCGGTACTTTTGGATTGACAAAAAGTCTAAAAGTCTTATCCAGCA
>NZ_JASJFB010000539.1:0-2527 GCF_030065455.1 Microcystis sp. M53602_WE12
ACACCCCACACCCCACACCCCACACCCCACACCCCACACCCTACACCCCACACCCTACCCCCAGGAAAAACTTTTTGCCGCAAACCCTAATTAGGGCAGCCATTCCAGTAAAATTCCTAGGGAGCTATCTTTACGGGCGCGGGAATTTTGGGCTTGAATATCGGCAGCTAAACGTAAATTAGAGGTAATCGCATAACCAACCGAAAGAGTAGTCAATCCCACCTCGTTAGCACCCCCCGGTGAGATAAAACTCTGACTGACGGTGATATCTGCTGCCCCCGTGCGAGAAAGGGCTAATTTGAGCTTTAATCCTAAGTTAAGCCCATCGGTGCTGTAATTTCCTGTCTGAATGTAACGATAGCCCACCATGGGAGCCAGATTGACATAATCACCCAAAGGGAGGAGATAGTATTGTAAATTTGCTCCTATTGCCGTCCTTTTGCCGTTAAAAGCCGTCTGATAATCGCCGCTTAGGGTTAAACTGGTTTGACCGAAAAACACATCTTCTACCCCCAAAATCACGCCACTGGAATTATCGGTAGAAGGAAACTCTGCATATCCTAAACGGATACGAGTGCGAAAACTAGGATCGCGGCGAATCTCTTCGGCGATATCGGGTATTTTTTCTAACCAACGCTCTAAAACCGGGCTTTCTTGCCGAATTTTCGGGTCTAGGTCTAACTCCGTTTCTGCCCACACAGCACCACTCGCCCCCCATAATAAACTAAGAGCGATCGCATTTACAGAACAGCAAGAGAGCTTAAACATGATCTGCATTATACCCAAGGAGGCAGGAGGCAAGAGGCAAGAGGCAAGAGAAAGAATCTGGCAATAAAGCTTTTAGCTTAACAAATTAGGTTTTAGATTCGGCCTTTGTTATCAGTTATCAGATGTGAGTTTTCAGTTCACTGATTACTGGTTACTGTTTACTGATCACTGAAAAGCCGGCACTCCCCCAAAGGTTACAATAAAAATAAAGATTCAGATTCCCCGTTATTCTTGAGAGGACGGGGGGCAGTAGGAGCAGCAATAGTGGTTAGAATATTAAAACTTTCGCAATTAAGTAGCGCAGAACGGGCAAAACTTCAGAAAAGAGCCGAGTTAGATATTGATAACGCCCTCAAAGTCGCTCAAACGGTGATAGAAACCATCCGCGAACGGGGGGATGCCGGCGTTGTGGACTATGTGCGGCGTTTTGACTACGAAGGTGCGACGGTAGAAAATATCAAAGTCAGCGAGGCAGAATTTGAGCGGGCTTTTCAGTTAATTGAACCGGAAGTAAAAACTGCCATTGAACAGGCTTTCCGGAATATTCAAGAGGTACATCGTCGCCAAATGCCGGAAGAAACACTACTGGCAGAAATTGAAACCGGTGTCTTTGCCGGCGAAAAAATCTCTCCTATCCCCAATGTGGGTTTATACGTTCCCCGGGGCCGCGGTGCTTTTCCCTCGATGATGTTAATGTTAGCCATCCCGGCAATGGTGGCAGGAGTGGAAAGAGTTGTCGTTTGCACTCCCCCCGATAAACAGGGCAACGTCGAACCCGTTTCTCTGGTGGCGGCGCAGATGGCTGGAGTCAGAGAAATTTATAAATTAGGGGGCGTACAAGCGATCGCCGCTTTGGCTTTGGGAACAAAAAATATCAAAAGGGTTGACAAAATTACCGGTCCGTGCAGCGTCTATGGGGCGGCGGCCAAGCGGTTACTGTTCGGTACTGTGGATGTGGGTTTGCCGGCCGGTCCAAGTGAGTCGATAGTTTTGGCCGATGAGTCCACCGATGCCCGTTTAGCGGCCTTGGATTTATTAATTGAAGCGGAACACGGGGCGGATTCGGCGGCTTTATTAGTCACCCACTGTGAAGATTTGGCGATCGCTGCTAGTGAATACGCTCAGGAATACCTGCAAAAACTCCCAGATTGGCGACGGGAATTTTGTGAGGCGGGTTTAGCCGCCTATGGGGGCATAATTTTAACCGATAGTCTGCAGCAATCCCTCGATTTTGTCAATGAGTACGCCCCGGAACATCTAGAGCTTTTAGTTAGTAATCCTTTTGCCATTCTGGGCAAGATTAAAAATGCTGGCGAAATTCTCCTGGGAAATCATACTCCTTCCTCTATGGCTACCTACGCCATCGGAGTCAATGCTGTGCTGCCGACGGGAAGTTTTGCCCGTTCCTATTCGGCGGTTTCGGTTTATGATTTTCTCAAGCGCTCTACTTTGGCTTATGTCACCCCTGAAGGCTTTGAAAAGTTAAAAGAAACCACGAAAACTTTAGCCGAGTACGAGGGTTTTCCCGCCCATAAATTAGCAATTCAACACAGGGAAATTTTACTCTAAATAGGGCTTGCGGCAAAAAGTTTTTCGTGGGGGCAGGGTGTGGGGTGTGGGGTGTGGGGTGTAGGGTTTTACCGATTTTCATCTGGTCAATTACCTAATTTTCAGGGAAAAAGTACCTGAATTTTCCCCCCGCTCACTCCCAGGTCCGGTACTTTTGGATTGACAAAAAGTCTAAAAGTCTTATCCAGCA
>NZ_JASJFB010000505.1:0-1025 GCF_030065455.1 Microcystis sp. M53602_WE12
AAAATAAGCATAAAATTGCATAAAATAACCAAATAGAGCATTTAATTGATTAATGCTCATTCTTAATTCTCCTGACTACTGACTACTGGCTCGGAGACTCCTCACCTAAAGGAAGATTTTTGATTTTTGCAAGAGGTCTATTACTTGCTCAAACCGGCCAAAAAATGATAGTTTCAGATATAGGAATAATCTGGTTAAGAAAAAAAATGTCTTCCCTTGCCGCTTGCTGGCCCAAAAATATTTCTAAGTATTAGCAAAACTGACTGACTGTCAGCAGTTGGGCGGGATTTTTCCGATCTCGAAGAACCCCAAACCAAGAAAATTAAGACAATTAAAAGGATTGCGTCTCTATTATCTGTCAGACGCTTCTAATCCAGTGAATTTGCGGGTTATCTTCCAATTAACCCCGTTTAACCCTATTTGTGGCTATCGATTATGGCTGAAAGTTATTTACTAGACAAACTGCAATCTGTAGAACAGACCTACAAAGAATTAACCCGTCGTCTAGCGGATCCCGATGTCACCGGTAATCCGGGTGAATTGCATCGTCTGGCCAAATCCCGCGCTTCCCTAGAGGAAACGGTCAACACTTACGAAATTTGGCAAAAAAGTCAAGAGGATTTAATCGGTGCGAAACAAATCTTCAAAGAATCCGCCAGCGATCCCGAATTAAGGGAAATGGCCGCCCTAGAAGTGGCAGAATTAGAGGAAAAAATCGCCACTTTGGAAGACCAATTAACAATTCTGCTGCTGCCCCGGGATCCCCTCGATGAAAAGAATATCATGCTAGAAATTCGCGCTGGGACCGGAGGTGATGAGGCCAGTATTTGGGCGGGGGATTTAGTTCGCTTGTACTCAAAATATGCCGAAACTCAAAACTGGAAAGTTAGCCTTTTGAGTGAATCTCCGGCGGATATGGGAGGATTTAAAGAGGCAATTTTAGAGATTAAAGGCGATAACGTCTATAGTAAGCTGAAATTTGAGGCGGGAGTCCATCGGGTGCAGCGGGTTCCTCTGACGGAAGC
>NZ_JASJFB010000162.1:0-2741 GCF_030065455.1 Microcystis sp. M53602_WE12
ATCGGTAAAACCCTACACCCTACACCCTACACCCCACACCCTGCCCCCACGAAAAACTTTTTCAGCAAACCCTATCTAAATGGTTGCCTTTTTTAACTTTTTTATTGATCTCATTAAGCATTTCTACTTATTGCAAAGGTGAGATGCTACCGGGTCTTGGGTCTTGCCTCTTGCCTCGTCTCAACAAGCAATTTAAATGCGCGGGCAGCTTACTAGAACTCTTGCATATAGCGCTTTTCACGTTACTGAGGTATCGACAAGTTTTGCCAACAAAGAGTTTAACCCCCTTGCCCATGCCTCATTCTGATGAAAACTGCTATATATAGTCTAAGGTAGAAAAAAGTTAAATACTGACTAAACCGCCCAATCATAACAACTGAGCCGACAAATTCTGATGTTATTAGCATTAAAACAACTAACTGTTACCCCAGGCGACTGCCTGTTGTTAACTTCACTCACTTGGCAAGATTATGAAAAAATTCTTGACGAATTGGGAGAGCGACGGTCAATTCGTCTATCTTATAGTCAGGGAACTTTAGAAGCAATGACTCCTCTTTTTATTCATGAAAACACCAAAGTTTTAATCGGGGATTTGGTTAAAGTTCTCCTGGATGAATTAGAGTTAGACTATGAACCCGCTGGATCGACAACCTTTAAAAATCAACAAATGGATCAAGGAATAGAACCAGATGAGTCTTTTTATATCGAAAATTGTGCTGCTGTTAGGGGAAAAAAGCGACTTGATTTGGCTATTGATCCCCCTCCCGATTTAGCAATTGAAATTGATATTACTAAGCGAACCCGATTTAATAATTATGAGCGATTGGGTGTTCCTGAATTGTGGCGATATAATGGAGAGAGACTGGAAATCAATGTTTTGCAAGGATCGGAATATGTTGAATCTTCCCAAAGCCGACTATTTCCTCAATTTAATCTAATAGAAAAAATTCCAGAAACGCTACAAAATAGTCAAAAAATAGGTAGTGCAATGGCATTAAAACAATTCCGAATTTGGGTCAAGCAAACGCTTAATCCCTAACTTCAAATCGAGAACGAAGTCAGGGAACTTTTGCCGATGATAATTTAGGGGTTACAGTTTTCGCTTTAAAGCTGCACCTATTCCTAATACTCCTAAACTCAGTAACCCTAGAATTGATGAGGGTTCGGGAACGGAACTAACAGGAGGTGATGATGGAGATACGAGAAAAACGTTGTCTATTGTGGTAGTATCAGTTCCAAATTGAAAATCACCATTAAATTCTAGAGAAGTTAAGTTGGCAAGAACTACTTGAATTTCTGCATTAGTGGCAGGCACAAAGGTCGAGTTGTCTGGAAGAATATTAAACCACGTATTTTGATTTGTATTACTAAGAGCCAAACTATAGGTTTCCCATTGATTAGGATTTGGAGTCGAAATGAATGATGCAAGAGTCAATCCTGCACCTCTCAAAAATGCACCATAACCTCCAGGGATAATAAAGGAAGTCGTAAGATCGAAACTTAGGCTTCCATTAAGGAAAGTAGACTTATCTCCTAAAAATTTAGAAGGAGCAATAAAGGTTAAATCGTTCGCCGAAAAATCAGACGCTGAAATATATCCTCCTGGATTGCCACCAGTAGCAAAATGGGTAAGGTTAGCAGGGCTACTAGGGGGATTATTACTCGCGGAGTTTTGATAATAAACTGTTGTCCACCCTTCAGCATCTGTATCAAATGTGCTGCTAACAGTTGCAGCCTGAACAGGTGCTATCACGAAGGTACTAACAGCAATAGCAGAAGAAGCAATCGCCAGTTTTAATAAGTTTTTCTTACCCCCCCCCCCAGCAAAGTTAATCAGTTTTACTAATGTCATGATTGAAAAGCCTCTGGAGAATTAGATTTGAGTGATTGTTTAGTTGTATAGTAGTATAGTAATGAAGCTTTCTGGATTGCTCAGGGGAAATTTAAGGAAGTCTTTGGGATCGCTTTAGGAAAGTTAATCATTGGATAAAATCAATGCTAGGGAATATTTAAGGATTTTTTGAGGGCAGTTTGAACTTGGTTTAGGATGTCTGAGGGTAAAATGCCTAGTTTCTGTTGAAAAACGGACTGGTTGACCGTCGCAATCTTGTCAGTTCTGATTACAGAGGTCTTTTTTAAGCCTGTTTGTGAGAAGTTGGGATGTCCTTCCCTAACCAGTATCCAAGTTTCCCACCACTCTCCAGGGGGGATTTTGGAGAAGATTCCCAGGATGATTTGTTCTTCTCGATGTACAGCTAAAACTAGCGCGGGTCTGAGTTTTGTGGTGCTAAGGTCGCTGAAGGGAAAGCGAACTAACCAAATTTCGGCAGCTTTAGGGTTGGACATTGTAAATATCTTCCTCTGGGTCGTTCCATTCTGGAAAGCCTGTTTCTGCTAGTTTCATGAGGGTGAGGGTTTCTAGCTTGTCTTCGAGGTCTTCTAAGAGAGAAATTTGTTCTGAGAGGGGAAGTTGATAGACTAGGGTTTTGATTTCTTCAAGGGTTAGGGTGGAAATCATCGAAAATTTTGGGTCTGAAACCCCGTCGTTCTACGACGGCTTTACTGTTAAGTATTAGCACATTTACGAAATATATGCTAGAATGCGGGATATGGAAAAAGCCTATTCGTTTCGATTTTACCCCACACCAACACAAGAGTCGCTATTGCGGCGCACATTGGGCTGTGTAAGATTAGTTTACAACAAAGCTCTCCACGAACGAACACAAGCTTGGTATGAAAGA
>NZ_JASJFB010000616.1:0-3435 GCF_030065455.1 Microcystis sp. M53602_WE12
GCTTCTGCATAAAGTCCTCGTCTTTGTTCTAATAATAATTCCAGTTTACTTTCTAAATCAGTGGACTGAAGCAAGGGACGAGAGGTATCTTTTTTTAAACGTTTAACCAAGACTTCGAGAGGAACATCTAACCAAATCATTAAACCGTGACGAAGATAACTCCAATTCATCGGTTTTAAAACCATCCCTCCCCCGGTGGCAATCACAGTTTTAGTCAGAGAGGATAATTCGGCTAAAACTTGGGTTTCTAACTCCCGAAAAGTCGCTTCTCCCTCGTCGGCAAAAATTTCCCTGATTTTCTTTCCCGCGACCCTTTCTATTAATATATCTGTATCAAAAAAACGATATTGTAACCGTCGGGAAAGCAACTCTCCCAGGGTGGATTTGCCGGCCCCCATCATTCCTAGCAAAAAAACACTTAATCCCCGTAAGGAGTTAAAATCCGTTGAATTGTCCATATGTAGTCCTCGCTACTCAGGGATGATTTTTTGATAAGCATTTAGGAGTAAAAACCCGCAGATGGAATCAGAAAATCTTCTCAGAACTCCCATTGACACCGACATCGTGTCAGAATGCTGGATAACCATGATACCATCTTGGTAGTTAATGGACGAAATCAGCTTGATTAATCTAATCAAGTGGTGTGAGGAGTGTGAACACAGGAGTCTAAAATTCATGTCCAATCAACCAGCAAACTTTCCGGGTAACAGAAATCAACTCAAACCGATTAAAGTCGGGGTTATCGGGGTCGGTAACATGGGACAACACCATAGTCGCATCCTGAGTTTATTAAAAGACGTGGAATTCGTCGGGGTGGCCGATGTCAACGTCGAAAAGGGACTGGAAACTGCCAGTAAATACCGAGTCCGTTTTTTTGAAAATTATTTAGATCTCTTACCTAGGGTAGATGCGGTTTGTATCGCTGTCCCCACGCGGTTACACCATCGAGTCGGGATGGACTGTCTGCAAGGGGGAGTACATACCTTGATCGAGAAACCGATCGCCGCTAGTATTAGTGAAGCGGAATCTTTAGTCAATGCGGCAGCCGATCATGATTGTATTCTGCAAGTGGGTCATATCGAGCGTTTTAATCCCGCTTTCCAAGAGTTATCGAAGGTCTTGAAAACCGAGGAAATTTTAGCGATTGAATCCCATCGCATGAGTCCCTATTCCCAACGCGCTAATGATGTGTCGGTGGTGTTAGATTTAATGATCCACGATATAGATTTAATTTTAGAATTAGTCTCCGCTCCCGTGGTGAAATTAACCGCTAGTGGTAGTCGCGCTGCCACTGATTCCGGTTATCTCGATTATGTCACTGCAACCCTTGGTTTTAGTAATGGAGTAGTGGCTAATTTAACCGCTAGTAAGGTGACTCATCGCAAGATTCGCCGTTTAGCGGCCCACTGCAAAAATTCTCTCACGGAAGCGGATTTTCTCAACAATGAAATCCTCATTCACCGGCAAACCACCGCTAACTATAGCACCGATTACGGTCAAGTTCTCTACCGTCAAGATGGTTTAATTGAAAAAGTTTATACCAGCAATATTGAACCCCTACACGCGGAATTAGAACATTTTGTTCATTGTGTGCGCGGTGGGGACCAACCTTCTGTCGGTGGGGAACAAGCTTTAAAAGCTTTACGATTAGCTAGTTTAATCGAACAAATTGCCCTTGATGGTCGCGTTTGGCAACAATCGGACTGGAATTATCAATATCTTAATTCTCCCGTGATTACTGCTTCTTAATTGTTTTCACCCCGATTCTTTAAATGAGAGAATTGGGGTGAGGAACCAAAGTTAGTTATCTGGAAAACTTTCCAAACATTTTTCTGAGGATTTTTTTCCACACCATTGACTTTCACAGGGAACTCCATCACCGTCTCCATCCATTTTGACATTGGGGCAATTTTTCAAGAAAAAAGTCGCTTCTGCACAGGAGGTCATCTGGGAACAGTGAGTTCTACCATCGCACCGAAACTGTGGAGAAGGACTAGGTTTTTTCTGGGGAGTGGGACGATTATTGTTGTTAGCTACGGCTAAATTATTGAGGGTTTGATTGCCAGAAATTGGTGATTTTATTGATATTTGTTCGCTCAGAAAACCCAGAATTAAAATAACAAGTACTTTTTTCATAAAATGCTTGACTGATTCTCTGCTCTTATCATAGTACCAAATAGGATACAGGATAATAAATCAGAGTTATTCCCAGGTAAACGTTTGGGGGGGGTCAAGCAGCCAGTGGCACTGACTCTTCCGATTATTTGTTAGTATATGCAGAAAAACACCATGAAAATTAGCCCTAACGGACAAATCACTATTCCCCCTGATATTCAAGAAAAGCTTGGGTTGTTACCCGGTACAGAAATCCAGCTGGAAGTGATTGGGGATATCTTGCAAATTCGCAAGCCTAGAACCCTCAGCCGGGGAAAGCAACTGATTGCCGCTATCCGTGGCAAAGCAACTAGCCGTCTAACAACCAACGACATCATGCAAGCGACCCGTGATACTAAATCTGGTTATTAAAGACTGATTATTTATTACCCCTTTTGCCTCTTGCCTCTTGCATGAGTGCCTGTCTTCATAAGTAGCCTATACTCAACAGATTTAGTATAACAGGTTCTCTAATGACTCTAATAACTAAATCAGGCTTGAGTCTTCTTAGTTGAGTCCCATAGAGAGGATCAACATTTTCATCTAAGAGATATTTCAGACTCATTTACTTGTTTGACTGCTTTTCTTTGTTGCCTTAACTTTCTCAATTTTTCCGCCACAGGAGGAGGATTTTGTTTTTGTATTTCTCTCATTCTTTCTCCATGTTCAATCCATTCGGTTAAATAATTGGTTATTTTTTCTTGCTCATGCAAATAGTACAGAATTGTTGCATAAACTTGTTCTAAGCTCAAAGATGAGTAAGTTTTGGCAATTTCTTCAGGTGTTTTAAGTAGGGAGGCACAATTATTTGTAGGATGGGTTAGCGGTAGCGTAACCCATGCGGGCGTTGGGTTTCATGCTTCAACCCAACCTACGTTCTTATCATAGTACCAGATAGGAGACAGGGTGCATCCCACATTTGCAGAAATACCGACAATCAGCAATTATCAGTGACTCTTAAATTAGTACAAAAATATGAACAATCGCGTGTAAGCATCCCACTGAAAAGCTAATGCGCTCCGGGGTTTGGGGGCGGCACCACGCCCCCAACGGGGTAGGGTTGATTCATGAATCAACCCTACCTTGAATCAACCCTACGCTCCCAACGGTAGGGTTGGGGGGTAGAACCCCCCAAAAGCTTGGAGGCTCTTCGGTTTGTGTTATGCAATGGACGGGGATTATAAGGGATGGAACCCTTATATAGAAAGGCATTTAGCGATTTTTGTCAATTGTTTTTTTTCTAGTGCGAACTAATCAATTAAGTCTCTTGCCAGATAATGA